>NZ_DASVFL010000220.1:0-12788 GCF_036380075.1 Lentzea sp.
CAACGCGTCCGGCGTGAACCCGGTGCTCTCGCTGAACCCGTAGTTCCACCCGGCGAAGACGAGGTCGGCGCCCGCGCCCTGCACGACCTCCTTGGAGATCTTGTCGGCGAGGTGCTTCGAGCTGTCGAAGTCGGCTTTCCAGGGAGAGGTCTGGAGGTCGACGGTGTTGCCGCTGTCGACCACGTAGCCGGCCATGCGGTCCTTGAGGCCCAGCGCGAACATCAGCTCGGTGATGCCGGTGTCGTTGGTGACCACTTTGGACGGCACCCTGTCGAACGTGACCTGCTGACCGCAGTTCGTGACGGTCACGGGGTCCGCAGAGGAGGTGTCCCGCGCGACCGTCGCGCCGCATCCCGTGACGAGGAGCAGGGATACCAGGGCGAGGGCGGTTCTCAAGGGGTGACCTCCTGGTCGAACAGGAGCTGGGGAGCTCCCGTGGTGGGGTGCGGCACGACGTGCGCCGTGACGTGGAAGACCTTGGCGATCAGCTCGGGCACGAGGACCTCGGCGGGCGTGCCGGAGGCGACCAGCCGTCCCTCGTCCAGCACGTGCAGGCGGTCGCAGTAGGACGCGGCGAGGTTCAGGTCGTGCAGGACGGTCAGCACCGTGACGCCGAGGCCGCGCGTCAGCGACAGCACGTCGAGCTGGTGGCGGATGTCGAGGTGGTTGGTCGGCTCGTCCAGCACCAGCACGCGGGGTTCCTGGGCGACGGCGCGGGCGATGAGGACGCGCTGGCGTTCGCCGCCGGAGAGGCTGAGGAAGCTCCTGGACGCGAGGTGCGAGACGTCCACTGTGGCCAGTGCGGCGGCCACGACCGCGCGGTCGCGCTCCGGCGAGCGGTCGTGCGGCAGGCGGCCCATCTCCACGACCTCGGCGACGGTGAAGTCGAACTCGACCTGCGACTCCTGCGTCAGGGCGGAGAGCTCGCGCGCCAGGTGCCGCCGGTCGTGGACGTTGTGACCGTTGACGAGCACGGCGCCCGCGTCCGGTTTGAGGGCGCGGTAGACGCAGCGCAGGGTCGTGGACTTGCCGCTGCCGTTGGGGCCGACGATGCCGACGACCTCGTCGGAGGCGTGCAGCGTGATGTCCTCGATGATGCCGTCGACCGTCAGTCCCTCGATGTCGACGCGCATCAACGGCCTCCGAACACGTAGGTCTTGCGGCGCATGAGGAAGATGAAGCACGGCACGCCGATCGCGGCCGTGATGACGCCCAGCGGCAGTTCCTCCGGCGCGGCCAGCATGCGGGCGGCGACGTCGACCCACACCAGGAACGACGCGCCGGCGAGCGGTGCCAGCGGCAGGACCCGCCGGTGGTCCGCGCCTACGACCATGCGCGTGAGGTGCGGCAGCATCAGCCCGACGAAGCCGACGGCGCCGCTCACCGCGACCAGCACACCGGTGATGCCCGCGGTGACGATGAACAGCTGGGTGCGGAACCGGGTGACCGCGATGCCGAGCGTGGTCGCGGTCTCGTCGCCCATCGCCAGCGCGTTGAGCTGCCGCGCCCTGGTCATCAGGTAGACGATCCCGGCCACCGTCACGACGGTCGCGACGGGCAGCGACTGCCAGTTCGCCCCGCCGAGGCTGCCCAGCAACCAGAACATGGCGCTGCGGGCCGCCTCGCCGTGCGGCGCCTGGAACACCAGCAGCATCGCCACCGCCGAGAACCCGTACGCCAGCGCGGTTCCGGTCAGCACCAGCCGCAGCGGTGTGAGCCCTCGGCTCGTGCGCGCGGTGAGGTAGACCAGTGCCGTGGCACCGAGTCCGGTGAGGAACGCCCCCGTGGACAGCGCGTAGACACCCAGCCCCTGCAGGACTCCCAGCGTCGCCACGGCCGTCGCCCCCACGCTCGCGCCCGACGAGATGCCGAGCACGTACGGGTCCGCGAGGGCGTTGCGGACCATCGCCTGGATGGCCACGCCGACCGCGCTGAGACCTGCGCCGACGACCGCGGCGAGCAGCACGCGGGGCAGCCGGATGTCCCAGACGATGTGGTACTGCCCGGCGAGGTCGGCGGGGACCGTGCCACCGGTCAGCGCGGCCCGCAGCAGGTCGAGGGTGACGCCGAACGGGACGGAGACGGGACCGAGTGCCACGCCCGCGACGACGCTGAGCGCGAGCACGCCCACGAGCGCGCTGATCCTGGAGATCACTGGTTCCCTTCCCGCAGTCCACGGCAGGAGTCGGAGGTGGTGTGCACGCCGTGTGCGGGTGTTCGGGCTCGCCCCTCGCGGGGCCTACCGTTGCGGGTCAGCGCCGGACTTCGACCGGTCTTCCCCCACACGCGACATCCGCACTCTAACCCGAGGTCGTCACCCCTCCGCACCGAAGCCCGGCGCGAACCGGCCGAAGTACTCCGCGCAGTTCGCCATCTGCTGCTCGACGAGACCCCACTTCGGGGTGTCGTGCGGCTCCAGCATCTCCAGCACGTCCACGGAATCCGTCACCTTCTCGCCCGGGACGAGGACCTCGGCGCGGTCGCCGGGGAAGATCGACACCTGGTGCCCGACGTGCCACACGTCACGTCGTGCGCCCTTCACCAGCACCTTCCACAACGGCGGCGGGAACCGCTCCAGGTCCTCCAGCTCGTTGCGGATCTTCCACAGGGCGTTGAAGACGGAGTCGCCGACCGCCGTCCTGCGGCCGAACGGGCCGTAGAGCGCCATCGTGATCTCCTGCATGGTCCGCGCCTGCCAGACGACCCGGCCGACCCACACCTGCTCCCTGCCCGACGCCGGATCCCGGCCGTACAGCGGGACCTGGCGCGAGACCGGTGGGAACTCACCACCGTGCGTCCACTCCGGCATCTCTTCCGACTGGGTCTGCACTTGTCTCGAAGCTCCTCTAAGCGTGCTTGTCCAGGATGTCGCGCATCATCTGCCGTTGCTGGGCCATGCGCTGTTCCGTCGCGGTGCGCTCGGCGAGCGAGAGCTGCGGCAACGAGTCCTGCATCTCCGCGACGGACCGCTGGAGCCGGAAGTAGTGGCTCTTGTCCGGCTCCGGCAGGTGCTCCGGCTCCCGGACGCGGGGCTGCTCGTCCGGTTCGCGCCTCGGCTCCTCGGCCGGCGGATCAGGTTCGCGGTCGTGCGGCACGGGCTCGTCCGGCTCCGCCTTCTGCGGGCCGAACGGCTCGTCGCCGTGGTGCGGGGTGTAGTCCTGCGTGTGCGCCGGCGGCTCGTAGCCGGGGCGGTGCCACGGCGGCAGTCCGTCGTCGACGTGCTTCGCGGCCCGGGTGGCGGCCTGCTCGGCCGCTTCGCGCACCACCGCCTTCTCGGCCGCGCCGACCAGGCCGGCGCCGTCGGTCGCCACGGCGATGGCCGCGTCACCGGTGAGCCTGCCGAGCGCCGAGAACGGATCCTTCTTCCACTCCTCGAAGTTCAGGAGTCCCTTCACGGCCTCGGACGGGTGCGTGGCCAGGTGCACCATGCCGGACGCCTGCTTCTCCAGGTGCGCGGCGTACTCGCCGGGGTGGGCGACGTTGTACGGGTCGAGCGGGTTGCCGGCGCGGACCATCCCGAGCAGGTTCAGGCCGGACTCGGCCATGCCCGAGTGGAACGACGACACCTGGGTGACCGTCTGCTCGAAGCTGTCCTCGATCGAGGCGGCGAACTTCGACAGGAACCCCGGTTCCTCCGGTGCCTTGTCCTTCGCCCTCGTGACGACCGCCGCGGTCTCAGCCGCCACGGCCTTCAGCGTCCTGCGCGCGTCGGCGAGCATCCGCCGTGCCGCCTCGCGCTTGACCTCACCGGGATCGACGAACGGCGCGAGCGGCGCCGGCGCCGGTCCACCCGCTTCAGCCGCGGCGGACACCTCGCGGTGCCGGGACTCCGCCGCGTCACGTTCCTTCCCGGCCGCCTCCGTCTCCGCCTCGGCCTCGTCGTGCAGCCGGACCGCCTCGGCTGCCTCGCGTTGCGCGCGTTCGACCGCGCCGCGGTACGTCGTCAGCGCCTCCACCACGGGGCCGAACGCCTCTGCCGCGTCCCGCCACTTCGGCACCTCCCGGGAGAAGTACCGCTGGAACTTCTCCGCCGCCTCACCCGTCCAGTGCCCCACGTCCAGTGTGGACAGACCCGAACTCGCCTCCTGACAGGCGTTCGAGAGCTTGCGCAGGCCGGTCGAGGTCTCGTCGAGCGTCACGACGTCGCCCGGCACGAGCTCGACGGGGTCACGGGTGTCGCCGAGCTCAGCGCGTCCGAACAGGCTCATGAGCGATCACCGGCCGGTGTGAACGAGGTCTGCCGCTCCGGCGACGAGGACGCGACCGGTTCCCGCAGCAGGTCCTCCCACGACTTCTCCGCCGCGTCGGCCGTGGAGTTCGGGTCGCCGATCAGCAGCCGGAAGCCCCGCTTGAGCTCGTCCTCGGCCTCCTCGTAGACGCTGCGGGTGTCCGTCAGCGCCTCGACCATCGCCGCGCCCTCCTCGACGAGATGGCGCACGCCCCACTTCCAGCGGTCGAAGAACTCCTCCAGCGCGTCGGCGAGCACCTCGTCCCCGCACTCGTCCTCGTCGGGGCAGAGGAACCCCAGGCTGGTCGTACTGGCCATGAGGTGGCCGCCGTCAGGCGCGAACTCCTTGAGCAGCGCCACCGTGTCGTTGATGCCCTTGATCGCCTGACTCATCGCGCCGAGGTCGACGCCGAACCCGGTCACGCGTCCACCGCCAGCGCGTCCGCGACGATGCCGCGCACCGGCGGCAACGTCATCATGTGCTCGGTGCCGGTGTCGAAGACGACGCCGGTGCGGCGCGGCAACGCCGGCAGGTAGTGGTCGAGCAGCCGCCCGCCCGTGACGGCCAGGTGGTCGGCCGCCGGTTCGCCGCGCGCCTCCAGGTGCTGTGCCAGCAGGCCGGGGCTGGAGAAGACGGCCAGCCAGTCGAGTCCTCCGAAAGTGATCACCGGCAACGACAGCGGGTCCACCCGCCGCAGGTACACCGTGCTCGCCCGGAACGCCCTGACGAAGGCTTCCGGGTCCCCCGCACCGCCGCGGTAGCGCCTCGCGTGGGCGACGGCCTGGTTCTCGTCGTGCATGTCTCTCCTGTTCCACCAATCCCCCCAGATCGGCGGAGCCGTACGTTACCGATTGATCACCGTCCGTATCGGGTGAACACGACGACTGAGGCGGGAGTCACGAGCAAAAGATCTTGGAAAGTTCTCCGGCGGCCGTGTCGATCCGCTGCCGGGCCCGTTCGACCTGGGGATGCTGAGGGGCCGCACCGGCCGCCACCACCCGAGGAGACACCGTGAAGTACATGCTGATCATGCGCGCGACCGACGAGGCCTTCGCGGGCATGGGCGAGCTCGACTTCGACAAGATGCTGGAGACCGTCGGCGCCTTCAACGAGGAGCTGATCCGCGCCGGTGTGCTGCTCGCCGCCGAGGGGCTGTCCGACCCGTCCGAGGGCGTCGTCGTCGACTACTCCGCCGAGCCGCCGGTCGTCACGGACGGCCCGTACGGCGAGACCAAGGAGCTGTTCAACGGCTTCTACCTGCTCAACGTCTCGTCGAAGGAGGAGGCGGTCGAGTGGGCGAAGCGCATGCCGATGACCGGGCCCGGCTTCAAGACCGAGATCCGCCGCGTGCCGACGATCGACGAGTTCCCGCAGGACAACGAGTGGATCCAGAAGGAGAAGGCGTGGCGCGAGTCCACCGGCCAGCTCTGAGCACCTGAGCGGCGCGCAGAACGCCGAAGCCCCGGCCGGAGTTTCCCGGCCGGGGCAACAGAGCGTCCGAGCTCAGCCCGTGCGCACGTTCGACGACACGAGAGCGGCGAGCCGGTCGCCGATCGCGTAGGTCGCGCCCGGCGACTGGTGGTCGCGCGTCGCCAGGTCGAACGCCACGGAGGCCTCGATCCGGCGCGACGACTCGTGCTCGCCGAGGTGGTCGAGCAGCAGCGCCACCGACAGCACGGCGGCCGTCGGGTCCGCGATGCCCTGGCCCGCGATGTCGGGCGCCGAACCGTGCACCGGCTCGAACATCGACGGGTTGCGGCGGGTGACGTCCAGGTTTCCGGACGCGGCCAGGCCGATGCCACCCGTGACGGCGGCGGCGAGGTCGGTCAGGATGTCGCCGAACAGGTTGTCCGTCACGATCACGTCGTAGCGGCCCGGGTCGGTGACCAGGTGGATCGTGGCCGCGTCGACGTGCTGGTACGCCACGGTCACGTCCGGGTGCTGCAGCGAGACCTCCTCCACGACGCGCGACCACAACGAGCCGGCGTGCGTGAGGACGTTCGTCTTGTGCACCAGCGTCAGGTGCCTGCGCTGGCGGGCCGACGCACGCGCGAACGCGTCGCGGACCACCCGCTCGACGCCGAACGAGGTGTTCAGCGAGACCTCGGTGGCGATCTCGTGCGGGGTGTCCTTGCGCAGCAGGCCGCCGTTGCCCGCGTACGGGCCCTCGGTGCCCTCGCGGACCACCACCATGTCGATCTCCGGCGGGTCCGCGAGCGGGCTGCGGACGCCGGGGTAGAGACGGGCGGGGCGGAGGTTCACGTGGTGGTCGAGCTCGAAGCGCAGGCGCAGCAACAGCCCCCGCTCCAGGATTCCGCTCGGCACCGACGGGTCGCCCACCGCGCCGAGCAGGATCGCGTCGTGCTGGCGGAGCTCACCGAGCACCGACTCGGGCAACAACTCTCCCGTGGCGTGCCAGCGCGCCGCGCCGAGGTCGTAACGAGTGATCTCGGCCGCCGGAACGACCTCGCCGAGGACCTTCAGGGCCTCCGCGATGACCTCGGGCCCGATCCCGTCTCCTGGGATCACTGCGAGCCGCATCCACACACCTCCCAGGTGTCAGTCCCCAATTGGTGGGACTACTTTCCTCCGCGAGAGGCTACCGGCATCGCGGCCGCTCGCCGCATGCCGGACACCCCTTCGGGGTGTTCTCTCCCGTACTGCGGGACACCCACACGGCCCATTCGCACTTTCGAGTGTCACTCGACCGCAGGAAGGGGGTCGCGTCAAGGGGTGACGACCGGCAGTTCCGGCCCGTGACAGGCCGGAAGGCCCGGTTCCAAACGAAGAACCGGGCCTTCCGTGAAACATCCGATCTGGTCGTGCGGAGGACTGGCCCTAGTAGGCGCCGCCCTTGCCGCTCGACTTCACCGAGACGACCGCGGCGCGGTCACCGTCGGCGTTGTGGTGGTGCAGGACCAGCAGGCCCTCGGACTTGTCCGCCTTGAGGGCGGCGTCGTCCTTGTTCACCACGAGCGCCGTGCCCGGCTTCGCGAGGTACGACAGCGCCGCGTCGCCGCCGCCCTGCGCCCACAGACCCGGCTTGAGCGGGTCGAAGGACAGCGGGCGGTCGATGACGTCGATCAGCTTGTTCGCGTTGCCCGGCGCCACGTAGTAGCCCGCGGTGCCGACGGTGTAGGACAGGCGCGCGGAGCTCTTCGCCGGGTCGATGCCGAGTGCCGAGAGCAGCACCGGCAAGACCACGACGTTGGTGTCCTGCACGTTCGCGTCCACGTCGCCGAACAGGCCGTTGACGCCCTGGATGTCGACCGTCTCCCCCGTGGCCAGGTTCACCGTGGTGGCGACCAGGAGGTCGGTGTCGGTCAGGCGGGTCGCGTACGTCTCGAAGTCCGCCGTGCCGTCACCGTTGGTGTCGATGTCGACGAACGGGATGGTGTTCTTGCCGAGGTTGTACCAGTTGCCCCACGTCGCGACACCGAACGCGAGCAGCGACTCCTCCGGCTTGCCCTGCGCCTTGGCGAGCGGGGCCGTGGAGGCCGCGCCGACGTAGCGCAGGTCGCCGCCCTTGGCGGTCTCGTTGAGCGCGCAGTTCTCGGTGACGTTGCGCTTGCAGTCGCGCAGCTTCGGCGACTGGGCCTGGAGCTCGAGGACGCTGACCAGCGAGCGGTAGGCCTGCGAGCCCGTGCCCTGGTCGAGTCCCTTGCCGGTCAGGTTGAGGATCGCCTGCTTGTCCTTGCCGCGGAACTTGAGGCTGTCCGCGGTGGAGATGTCCGCCACCGGCTTCGGCGCGGAGTAGACGGACAGGCGCAGCGGCACCGTGGCGCCGGCGGTCGGCGTGAGGGTCACGCGACCGGAGGCGTCCGCGAGGAACTGGCGCGGCGTGTCGAGCTGCAGCGGCTCCACGGTCGGGTCGACCGTCTTGCGCAGCGCCTTCGGGTCGTCGATCTTCAGCGTCACCTTGACGCGGGCGACGCCGCGCGGGCTCAGCTTGACCGAGCTCTGCGAGAGCACGTAGCTCACGCCCGGGATCGTCGTGGCCGCGGTGTAGCCGACCTTGTACTCCACGGACTTCGTGGACTTGTTGACGATCTTGATGGTCTTGGTCTTCTGGACGGGCTTGGCGACCTCGACGACGCCGAAGTTCGCGCTGACGTAGCCGTTGTCCTCCTCGACGTAGGCGAGGACCTGGTTGTCGACGGCGGCCTTGCCGTCGACGCGGCCGGTGCCGACGCGGTTGGGGGCGTAGGTCTTGCCGTCCTCCTTCACGTCCGCGCCCGCGGTGTTCATGATCGCGGCCTTGACCTCTTCCAGCGTCCAGTCCGGGTGCGTCTGGCGCACCAGGGCCGCGATACCGGCGACGTGCGGGGACGCCATCGAGGTGCCGGAGATGACCGAGCGGTCGTTGCCGGAACCGACGGCCGTGGACGAGATCGTGTCACCGGGCGCCGCGACGTCCGGCTTGATCGAGCCGCTGCGCGTGCCGCGGCTCGTGAACGAGCTCGGCGTGTCCGAAATGGACTGGTCGTAGGTCGGCGTCGAGGTGCGCAGGTCACCCGCGAGGCGGACGACGAGCGTGCCCGCGTTCAGCGCCGGGCGGATCGCCGCGGTGGCCGAGCCGGTGAACTGGAACATCGGGATGCCCGCGTTGCCGGCGATGCCCGCCGCGAAGTTCTCCAGCGTGGAGGAGAGCAGCACGCCCTGACCGCCGGCGGCCTGCACGTTGTTGGCGCGGACGGCGGAACCGCAGCGGCGCGTCGCGTCGTTGTCGTCCCACTCCAGCCACACGAACTTGCCCGCGACGTTGTCGGTGATCGCGACGCAGCCGTCGGCGTTGCCCGCCTGCGCGAGCTTCACGACCGGCAGTTCCTTGTCGTAGCCGAGGTAGCCGGTGAAGCTCTGGCTGTACTGGCCGGGCTTGAGGCCCTGGCCCTTGACCTCGGCACCGTCGCGCAGCACGTACGAGTCGCGCACGGACGCCACCGTCAGCGCCTCGGGCGTGTTGCCCGGCGAGCCGCCGATGTCGTAGAGGTCGCCGCCGTTGCCCGCGGAGAAGACCGGCATGACGCCGACCTTGTACAGCTTCTTCACGAAGAGGCTGTCGGGGTCGTCCGGGGCGCCGTAGTCGGAGCCGAGCGACAGGTTGACCACGTCGAGGTGGTCGGAGAAGTCGCCGTCGCCGTCGGGGTCGAGCGACCAGTCGAGGGCCTGCGAGGTGACGTTGGTCGAGCCCTCGCAGCCGAAGACCTTCAGCGCGTAGATCTGGGCCTTCGGCGCGGTGCCG
The DNA here is from genome assembly GCF_036380075.1 of Lentzea sp. Lineage (NCBI taxonomy): Bacteria > Bacillati > Actinomycetota > Actinomycetes > Pseudonocardiales > Pseudonocardiaceae > Lentzea > Lentzea sp. Next base: position 9,472 of record NZ_DASVFL010000220.1, read on the forward strand.
GGGCCGATCTTCATCGCGTTGAGCTTGTCGGCGTCGAGCTTGGTGTAGTCGCCCTTGAACGTGCTGCCGTCGGCGTTCTCGCCGAAGCCGGCCGTGGTGCCCGCGACGTGCGAGCCGTGGCCGTTGCAGTCGATGGGGTTGGGGTCGGGCTTCGGCGTGCCGATCGCCGGGTCGGTGCTCTCGCCGTCGTAGTCCTCGCCGACGAAGTCGTAGCCGCCGACGACCTTCGCGGTCGGGAAGTTCGGGTCCTTCACGCGCGGGTCGACGGCCTTGAACGCCTCGACCGTGCCGGGGCCGCCGAAGTTCGCGTGCGTGTAGTCGACGCCGGTGTCGATGATGCCGACGCGCACGTCGTCACCGAGCTTGCCGTACTGCTGCCAGACGTTGAGCGTCCTGGTGAGCTGGACGGCGTTCGAGTTCTGGCGCTTCTTCGGCACGACCGGGTAGACCGCGAGGACGTCCGAGCGCTGCGCGAGGTCGCGGACCTTCTGCGCGTCCGCCTTCACGACGACGCCGGGGACGCCGTTGGAGGTGCGGTACAGCTCCTTGGTCTGCGTGTCCGCGCTCTTGAGCTGGCCGACGACCTGGTCCGCGGTGGCGGAGGTGTCGTTCTTGGCCTGCTTGGCGGCCTGCTTCGCGACGTCCTTGCCCTGGCTCTTCTTCTCGTCGAACGCGTCGACGGCGGGCTTGCGGTCGAGCGCGACGAACGCGGTGACCGTGCCGCTGGAGTTGAGCCTGGGAGAAACCTTGAGCTGCAACGCCTTCGCGTCCAGCTTCTGTGCACCCTTGACCGGCTGCGCGAGCGGATCGCTCTGCGCCTGAGCCGTGGCAGGTGCGATCAGCAGTGTGGTGATGGCAGAGAACACCACCAGACTCGATCGTCTTTTCACAACGTTGCCCCAACCGAGGTGTGTGCCTTCGACCCGCGTGGATCAGTGCCGTGCCCTCTACGGCACCGGGTCAACCTCGTGGGGACGCTAATCGCTGATCGTGTCTTTGCGATTGCCCCGAAAGTATGAATGTTGTCTACAGGGAGTTGCCTGTTATGCGTTCGTTGTGAACGGCGACTTCACCGGGAAGGGGACTTTGCCGTCCCCTTCCCGGTTTGTCGTGACTATCCGAAGTCGACAGAGCGAACGGTGCGCGCGCCCACGGCGGCACCGATCGGGTCGAGGACCTGCGTGTCGACCGGGCGGTCCACGCGCAGCACCATCACGGCGTCGCTGCCGGTCTGGCTGATCTGCGCGGCCTCGATGTTGACGCCGGCCTCGCCGAGCAGCGTGCCGACGGTGCCCATGACACCGGGGCGGTCCGGGTACTCGAGCAGCAGCACGGTGCCCTCGGCGCGGAGGTCGAAGTTGCGGCCGTTGATGTTGACCAGCTTCTCGACCTGCGCGATGCCGCTGACGGTGCCCGACACGCTGTTCGTCGTGCCGTCGGCCTGCACGGCCCTGACCGTGACGAGGCTGCGGTGGTTCGGGCTCTCGGTCTCCTTGACGACCTCGACGGTGACGCCGAGGTCGGCGGCGAGCTGCGGCGCGTTGACGAACGTCACCTGCGACTCGACGACCTTGGAGAACACGCCGCGCAGCGCGGCGAGCGGCAGCACCGCGACGTCCTCAGTGGACAGTTCGCCGCGCACCTCGACCGTGACGCTGGTCGGGGCCTTGGGCGACAGTGCACTGAGGACGGTGCCGAGCTTCTGCACCAGCGGCAGGTACGGGCGGACCTCTTCGCCGACCGCGCCGCCCTGGACGTTGACGGCGTCCGGCACGAACTCGCCGGCGAGCGCGAGGACGACGCTCTTCGCGACGTCCGTGCCCGCGCGGTCCTGGGCCTCGGTGGTGGAGGCGCCGAGGTGCGGCGTGACGACGATGCCCGGCACGTTGAACAGCGGGCTCTCGGTCGTGGGCTCGGTGGAGAACACGTCGACACCGGCGCCGCCGACCTGGCCCTCCTTCACCGCCTCCGCGAGGGCTTCCTCGTCGATGAGGCCACCGCGGGCGGCGTTGACGATGATGACGCCGCGCTTGGCCTTCGCCAGCTGCTCCGCGCCGATGAGACCCTTGGTCTCGGGCGTCTTCGGCAGGTGGATGGAGATGGCGTCGGCGCGCTCGAGGAGCTCCTCGAGGCTGACGAGCTCGATGCCGAGCTGGCCGGCGCGCGCGGCGCTGACGTACGGGTCGTAGGCGATCAGCTCGACGCCGAACGCGGCGACGCGCTGCGCGAACAGCTGGCCGATCTTGCCCAGGCCCACGACACCGACGGTCTTGCCGTTGAGCTCGACGCCGTTGAACTTGGAGCGCTTCCACTCGTGGTTCTGCAGCGTCTCGTGGGCGGCGGGGATCTGCCGCGCGACGGACAGCAGCAGCGCCACGGCGTGCTCGGCGGCGCTGACGATGTTGGACGTCGGCGCGTTGACGACCATCACGCCGTTCTGCGTGGCGGCCGGCACCTCGACGTTGTCGAGACCGACACCCGCGCGGGCGACGACCTTGAGCTTGCGGGTGGCGGCGAACACCTCGGCGTTGACCTGGGTGGCGGACCGCACGAGCAGCGCGTCCGCGTCGGCGACGGCCTCCAGGAGGGCCGCTCGGTCGGTTCCGTCAACGTGGCGCACTTCGACGCCTTCGCCGAGAGCGTCCAGAACGGACGGTGCGAGCTTCTCGGCGATGAGAACAACGGGTCGGCTCGTGTTGGTCACGGACATCGCTCCCAGGAAGGGTCGGATCGTGGGGCGCGGGCGTGGTCGGGGGCGGCTTGCCCGCGCCGACCGGGCACCGCAATGTGTCCGGACTGTTAACGAGCATAGTCAGGAGGCTTGCGGCTGGTTCTCGGCGGGTGGCTCAGGTCACTGTGCGCGTCTTGTGGGATGGGACGGTGTTTGCGCTGGTTACCCGGGCTCGCGGTCGGCTGGTTCCCGTGCGTTTGGACTTGTACGAGTTTGGGGGGTGGCGGTTGGGTCTTGGTGGAGTCGGTGGCTCGGTTTTGGGCGTGCTGGGGTTCCAGCGTGGTCCCGGTGCGTTGTCCCTGTGCCTGTTCCAGCGTGGGCGTGCACCTCGGACGAAAGAGCGGGGTACATCGCCGCTGCGCGACGATTGCGATTGGGGCTTGACTTCGGGGCCCTTGCGAGGTGCTGTGGTCGGCCGGAAAACGGCCGGACGCTTCGCGACCGGCCGAGCCCGATATAGGTAGCACCTCGCACCCAAAGTCAAGCCCCAATCGCAAACCACGGGTGGGTTCACCGGCTCTAATCGGCGTCAGGGGTGACTGCTCGCCTTCGGCATCGCTTGGAAGTGCGGGGGTCTTGTCGGCTC
>NZ_DASVFL010000221.1:0-16015 GCF_036380075.1 Lentzea sp.
TCAGGTCAAGTCGACGAAGAGCGTGTCGACTTGACCTGACCCCTCGGGCGCGGCAAGTGCTGAGGAGCGCTAGACGGGGGAGCCACCACCGCGCCTCGCTTTGCTCGGGACGGCTCGCCTGCGGCATCGCGGTTGGCTCGCCTTCGGCTTCGCGGAAGGCTTGCCTGCGGCCTCGCGTGGCTCGCCTTCGGCCTCGCGCGACTTGGGCTCTACCTTGCGGCGCGATCCTTGGTGTGACCCGTCAGTCACCGATTTAGTTGGCCTAGCTAACTATCTCCAGATATAGTTGTATGACATCAACTAATTACTGGAGGTGTGCTTGAACCGGCCCTCGTCACATCGGGAGATCCTCGAAGCTCTGTCCGGCATCTGGGTGGCGCTTCTCGTGGCGATCCTCAGTTCCACCATCGTCTCGAACGCTCTCCCGACGATCCTGGCCGAGCTCAAGGGCACGCAGACCCAGTACACGTGGGTCATCACGGCGATGTTGCTGGCGTCCACCGCCAGCACGCCTGTGTGGGGGAAGCTCGCGGATCTCTTCGACAAGAAGATGTTGTTGCAGACGGCCATCGTGTTGTTCGTGGTCGGCTCTGTGTTGGCTGGTCTCAGTCAGAACATGGAGCAGCTCATCGGGTTCCGGGTCGTTCAGGGGCTCGGGATGGGTGGGGTGCAGGCGCTCGGCCAGGTTGTGGTCGGGGCCCTGTTGAGTCCTCGTGAGCGGGGGCGGTACAGCGGGTACACCGGCATGGTCATCTCCGCCGGGACGGTCGGTGGGCCGTTGGTCGGTGGGTTCCTCGTGGACTGGCCTGGGTGGCGGTGGTGCTTCTTCGTCTGCGTGCCGTTGGCGCTGGTGGCGCTGGCCGTGCTGCACAAGACGCTGCACCTGCCTACGGTCAAGCAGCGGGTGAAGATCGACTACCTCGGGGCCACGTTGATCACCGGTGGCGTCAGCCTCGTGTTGATGTGGGTGTCGTTCGCCGGGAAGGACTTCGCCTGGATCTCGGGTGAGAGCGCGCTGTTCGCCGGTGGGGCCGTGCTGGCGATCGTGGGGGCCTACTTCGTCGAGCGGCGGGCTTCCGCGCCGGTCATCCCCCTGCACCTGTTCCGGAACCGGACCGTGGTGCTCGCGATGCTCGGTGGTGTCGCGGTCGGGACCGCGATGTTCGGGGCCTCGGTGTTCATGGGGCAGTACTTCCAGATCGCTCGCGGGTTCTCGCCCACCAAGGCCGGGTTGCTGACCGTGCCGCTGGTGCTCGGGTTGAGCATCTCGTCGACGATCAGCGGGCAGTTGATCGCCAAGAGCGGGAAGTGGAAGAGCTACCTGGTCTGGGGCTCGTTCTCGCTGGTCGCGGGGCTCGCGCTGCTCGGGACGATCGACCACCGGACCAACCTCGTGCTGATGGGGGCCTACCTGGCTCTGGTCGGTGTCGGGGTGGGGCTGACCATGCAGAACCTGGTGCTGGCCGTGCAGAACGGGGTCGGGATGGCCGACCTCGGGGCCGCCAGCTCCACGGCCACGTTCCTGCGGTCGTTGGGCGGGACGGCCGGCGTCTCGGTGCTCGGGGCCGTGCTGGCGGCCCACGTGAGCGCGAAGACGCTCGACCGCGGTTCCCTCTCCCCAGTGGTGCGGAACTCCTACGGTGACGCGATGGGGCAGTTGTTCCTCATCGCCGCCGGGCTCGCGGTGTTCACGGTGATCGCGGTGCTGCTGATCAAGGAGCAGCCGCTGCGCGAGTCCGTGGATGTCACCCCAACGGGTTCTGGTGCACAGACGGTCGCCACTGAATCTGGTTCACCTGTGGATACTGACCAGCGGATTGTGGACAAGTCCGCTCCCGCTGTGGACAAGCTGTTGGTGCTTTCGAGTGACGGTGGTCAGGAGGTCGCGGCGCGTTCGGCTGCGCTGCGTTCCACGCAGAACTCGTTGCCCTCGGGGTCGCGCATCGTCACCCAGCCCGTCCCGTCCGCCCTGCGCTGATCGTCGAAGACCGTCGCGCCGATGGCGAGGAGGCGTTCGACCTCCTCGTCACGGGTGCCGTCGGACGGCTGCAGGTCCAGGTGCAGGCGGTTCTTGAGCTCTTTGCCCTCCGGCACGTTGATGAACAGGTAGCGGATGCCGTTCGGCAGCTCGATGAGGCACTCCGGGTCGCCGGGGTTGTCGTCGTCGTGCACGGGGTGGCCGAGCACCCTGCTCCACCACGTGGCGATCTCGTAGGAGTCGCGCGCGTCGATGGTGATGCTGTGGATGATGGACGTCATGGGCTGATCTTGGCCCCAACCCGTGTCAGCTGACGTGCGATTTTCGCGATCGCGGTCACGTTCTTGTAGTTGAGCGGAACAGACTCAACTTTTCTGACGTTGTGCGGGATGATGGTCCATGCTGGAGGCTGACCACGAGGTGGAGGAATGGACGCTTTCAACCCGACGACGAAGACGCAGCAGGCGGTGTCCGCCGCGGTCCAGGCCGCGACGCTCAACGGGAACCCGGACGTGGGGTCCGTGCACCTGCTCAGTGCACTGCTGGCGCAGACGGACGGGTTGACCGCGCCGTTGCTCGAGGCGGTCGGCGCCGACGCCACGCTCGTGCGCAAGGAGCTGGAGCAGCTCTCCCGGTCGTTGCCCAGCGCTTCCGGCTCGACGGTCTCCGCGCCGCAGCTCTCGCGCGACGCCGTGCGGGTGCTCGGCAAGGCGCAGGAGCTCGCGACCGAGATGGGCGACGAGTACGTCTCGACCGAGCACCTGCTCGTGGGACTGGCGCAGCACGGTGGCCTGGTGGCCGACCTGCTGCGACGCCACGGTGCGACCCCTGACGCGTTGAAGGAGGCTTTCAGCCGTGTTCGTGGGTCGGCTCGTGTGACGTCCCCTGATCCCGAAGGCACTTACAAGGCGCTGGAGAAGTACGGCGTCGATCTGACCGAGCGCGCGCGCAAGGGCGAGCTCGACCCGGTGATCGGCCGTGACGCCGAGATCCGCCGGGTCGTGCAGGTGCTGTCGCGGCGCACCAAGAACAACCCGGTGCTGATCGGTGAGCCCGGTGTCGGCAAGACGGCGATCGTCGAGGGCCTGGCGCAGCGCGTCGTGGCCGGTGACGTGCCGGAGTCGCTGCGCGGCAAGAAGGTCGTGTCGCTCGACCTCGGCTCGATGGTCGCGGGCGCCAAGTACCGCGGCGAGTTCGAGGAGCGGCTCAAGGCCGTCCTGAAGGAGATCACCGACTCCGCCGGCCAGGTCATCACGTTCATCGACGAGCTGCACACCATCGTCGGCGCCGGTGCGACCGGTGAGTCGGCCATGGACGCCGGCAACATGATCAAGCCGATGCTGGCGCGCGGTGAGCTCCGGATGGTCGGTGCCACGACCCTGGACGAGTACCGCGAGCACATCGAGAAGGACGCCGCCCTGGAGCGCCGCTTCCAGCAGGTGCTGGTCGGCGAGCCGTCGGTGGAGGACACCGTCGGCATCCTGCGCGGGCTCAAGGAGCGCTACGAGGTGCACCACGGCGTGCGCATCACCGACGCCGCGCTCGTCGCCGCCGCGACCCTGTCCGACCGCTACATCACCGCGCGCTTCCTGCCGGACAAGGCGATCGACCTCGTCGACGAGGCCGCGTCCCGGCTGCGCATGGAGATCGACTCCCGGCCCGTCGAGATCGACACCGTCGAACGCGCCGTCCGCCGTCTCGAGATCGAGGAGATGGCGCTCGCGAAGGAGTCCGACGCGGCGTCGATCGAACGGCTGCACGCGCTGCGCGCCGAGCTGGCCGAGAAGCGCGAGGAGCTGGCCGCGCTCACGGCCCGGTGGCAGAACGAGAAGGGCTCCATCGACAAGGTCCGCACCTTGAAGGAGGAGCTGGAGTCGCTGCGCGGCGAGTCCGAACGGGCCGAGCGCGACGGCGACCTCGGGCGCGCCGCCGAGCTGCGCTACGGCCGCATCCCGGCGCTGGAGAAGGAGCTGGAGGCCGCCGCGGAGTCCACCCAGGAGGCCGCGATGCTGAAGGAGGAGGTCGGACCCGACGACGTCGCGGACGTGGTGTCGGCGTGGACCGGCATCCCGGCGGGCAGGCTGCTGGAGGGCGAGACCGCGAAGCTGCTGCGCATGGAGGACGAGCTGGGCCGGCGCGTCGTCGGCCAGGCCGAGGCCGTGCGGGTCGTGTCGGACGCGGTGCGCAGGACGCGCGCCGGCGTGGCCGACCCGGACCGCCCGACGGGGTCGTTCCTGTTCCTCGGCCCCACCGGCGTCGGCAAGACGGAGCTGGCCAAGGCGCTGGCGGCGTTCCTGTTCGACGACGAACGGGCGATGATCCGCATCGACATGAGCGAGTACTCCGAGAAGCACTCGGTGGCCCGCCTCGTCGGAGCGCCTCCCGGCTACGTCGGCTACGACCAGGGCGGCCAGCTCACCGAGTCGGTCCGCCGCCGCCCGTACTCGGTCGTGCTGCTCGACGAGGTCGAGAAGGCGCACCCGGACGTGTTCGACGTGCTGCTGCAGGTCCTCGACGACGGCCGCCTGACCGACGGCCAGGGCCGCACGGTCGACTTCCGCAACACGATCCTGGTGCTCACCTCGAACCTCGGCTCGCAGACGATCGTCAACCCGTCGCTGACCGAGCTGGAGCGCAAGGACGCGGTGCTGGCGGTCGTGCAGCGGCACTTCAAGCCGGAGTTCCTGAACCGGCTGGACGACGTCGTGGTGTTCCACGCGCTCGCCACCGAGGAGCTGACGTCCATCGTGGACATCCAGATCGCCCGCCTGGCTGACCGCCTCGCGGCGCGTCGCCTGGCACTGGACGTCACCGCGGCCGCCCGCGAATGGCTGGCGTTGAACGGCTTCGACCCGATCTACGGCGCGCGGCCGCTGCGGCGGCTGGTGCAGGCGGCGATCGGCGACCAGCTGGCGAAGGAGCTGCTGGCCGGTGAGGTGCGCGACGGCGACACCGTGCGGGTCGACGTGCTGGACGACCAGACGGGGCTGATCGTGGGCCGCACGGCCTGATCGACGTGGGGAAGCGGCCCCGCCGGGAGACCGGCGGGGCCGTTTTCGTTCTCGAGGCAGGAGGCCGTGGACACCCGTGCGGCGCCCCCGACCACCTCGAATAGGCACCCGCGGGCACGACGCGCGGAAGTGATCTTCGTTCCTCGCCCTCGACCCACTACGCTTCAGCTGTGGGCATACCGGCGTGGGTCTGGTTCACCGTCGCCGCGGTGGCGGGTGTGGCGGGGTTCGCCCTGCTCGCGACCGACCGGGCGCAACGAACCGCGCGTAATCGTGAACGGCGCCGTTGGGCTGCCCTGCGCGGCTGGCAGTTCGAGGAGACAGACCACGTGCTGCCGACTCGGTGGGAGGCCGGCGCCATCGCGTACTACGGCACCGGGCTCGCCCGGGACGTCGTCGCGGGGTCGACCTTCACGGCCGACGGGCGGCGGCAGGTCTACGTGCTCGACCACGAGACCGGCGGCAAGGTCAACTCCGTGCTGGTCGGCGTGCGGTGCCGGCGGGCGCTGTCGGTGGTGATCGAGCTCTGGCTGTCGACCGTGCCGTTCCAGCGCGACAACGACAAGATGCCGATGCCGGACCTGCTCGGGCCGGTGGGCTCGCGGTACGCGTTCGTCACGGACGTGCCGGCCGCTCGCAAGATCATCACGCCGGACCTGATCGACGCCGCCGAGGAGATCGGCGGGGACGTCACGGTCGTCTGGATGGAGAACGACTGGGTGCTGGCCGCCGCGCCGCCCAACTCGTCGCCCGCGCGCCTCGAACGGCTGCTGCGCGACGTCGGTGAGCTGGCGGACGTCATCGACCCGTTCGACCCCGACCCCTCCGAACCGGAGGAAGCGGTGGTCGAGGAGGACGAAGGTGGCGAGGTCTACCGGCCGTCGTTCGGACGGAAACAGAGTTAACCCAGCGTGATGTATCGCACCGTAACCAGCTACCGCGGTGCTCGTGCCAGGCGTATTCCGTACAGCTGCTCCAGTGGCGTGACCCAGGTCACGCCACTCTCCGTGTAAAACATCGGTGGGGAATCCAGATAGACCCTGCGCAGGTCGTCGTGTCCCCGAACCCCCCCCGGAGGGATCCACGATGTACGGAGTAAAGGCAGTTGCACCCGTTGCCGTCGCCGGTACGGCGTCCGTCGTGACGCTCGCCAACACCGGTGCGTCGGTCGGGTGGGTGCTGGCAGGCGGAGTCGCCTTGGTCGTCTCGGGCCTCGCGCTGCGTCTCGCGGTTCTCCGCCGTCCGGCGAAGAACGAAGTGTGATCATCGGCGGCCTTCGGCCCCGGCGGATTTCCGACTACCGTGCGGTGGCATGCCAACCGCACTGGTGACCGGATCTACCGTCGGGATCGGGGCCGCCTTCGCCCGCAGGCTCGCGGCCGAGGGATACGACCTCGTGCTGGTCGCGCGCACCGCGTCCGCACTCGAAGAGCTCGCGCGGCAGCTGCGCGACCGCCACGGCGTCCACGTCGACGTCCTGCCGGCCGACCTCAGCGACGCCGCCGAGCGCGCGAAGGTCGAGGCACGTCTCGCCGAGTCGGCCGTCGACCTGCTCGTCAACAACGCCGGTTTCGCCAACAGCGGCGAGTTCTTCGCGGCCGACGTGGAGAAGCTCCAGGCCCAGCTCGACGTCAACGTCGCCACGGTGCTGCGCCTGTGCCGGGCCGCGATCCCCGCGATGATGGCCCGCGGCAAGGGCGACGTGATCAACGTGTCCAGCGTCGCGAGCTTCCTGCCCGGCCGCGGCACCAGCTACAGCGCCGACAAGGCGTGGGTGACGACGTTCTCCGAGGGCATGGCCCTCGCGACCGAGGGCACCGGCGTGCGGATCATGGCCCTGTGCCCGGGTTTCGTGCGCACCGAGTTCCACAAGCGCGCCAACATCGACATGTCGAAGACGCCGAACTTCCTCTACGTCGACGCCGACCGGTTGGTCCACGAAGGACTCCGCGACCTGCGCCGCGGCAAGCCGTTGTCGATCCCCGGCGCGCAGTACAAGGCGATCGTGACGATCTCGCGGCTGATCCCGCGGGCGGTCGTGCGCAAGATGGCCTCCCGCATGGCGGGTGGGCGCGGACGCACGTGACGGCGGCGTGTGCGAAGGTAGCGACCTGTGCGAACTGAAGTGGTCTTGGACGCGAACGCGAAGTCTGAGCTCGCCCGTCTGGTGAGCGAGCTGGCCGTGGTGCACGGCAAGGTGACCCTGTCGAGTGGCAAGGAAGCCGACTACTACGTCGACCTGCGGCGGGCCACGCTGCACCACGCGGCGGCTCCCCTGATCGGCAAGCTCCTGCGGCAGCTCACGAGCGACTGGGACTTCGTCGCCGTCGGCGGTCTCACGCTCGGCGCCGACCCCGTCGCCTACGCGATGATGCACTCCGCCTCGGCCGACGGTGACGTGCTCGACGCGTTCGTGGTCCGCAAGGCGAACAAGGCGCATGGCATGCAGCGCCAGATCGAGGGCATCGACGTCCGCGGGCAGCGCGTGCTGGCCGTCGAGGACACCTCCACGACGGGCGGTTCGGTGTTGACGGCCGTCACAGCGCTGCGCGAGCACGGCGCCGACGTCATCGGCGTCGCCACGGTCGTCGACCGAGGTACGGGCGCCAAGGAGGCCATCGAGGCAGAGGGTCTGCAGTACCGCTACCTGCTCGACCTGAACGACCTCGGACTGGCCTGAGGTTTTATCCAGAGCGCTGCGAGCCACCCCGTCCTAGTCTGGAGGGCGGGGTGGTGCGAATGGCCGGGTTGTTCGCAGAAGCAGTCGTGGTGCTGCACTTCACGGTGATGGCGTTCCTGCTCGTGGGCGGGTTCCTGGCGTGGCGGTGGCGGTGGGTCATCTACCCGCACCTCGCGCTCGGGGCGTGGGCCGTCCTCAGCATCATCACGCCGACCGTCTGCCCGCTCACGGTGTGGGAGAACCACTTCCGCGTGATGGCCGGCATGCCGCCGCTGGAGACCGGGTTCATCGACCACTACATCGACGGCGTCTGGTACCCGGAGAGCGCGTCGACGCTGGTCCAGCTCGTGCTCGGGGCGGTCGTGCTGACGTCGTGGGTCGGCTTCTACGCTGGCGGGCGTGCTGCTCGAAGGCTTTCACACGGTTAAGCACGCGCTGCGCTTCGGCGCCGAGGTGCGGCCGTTGCTCACGACGGACCTCGGCGACGCGGTGAAGCTCGCCGAGTCGCACGCGCCGGACCTGGTCGACCGGTTCGCCCAGGCCACCGAGGTCGACCAGAAGGTGTTCGTGCTGCGGGTCGGCCGCACGCACCCGACCGGGGTCGCCGGGTTCGCCGACCGGCCGGAGTTGCCGTTCGACCGGCCGGCGCCGGTCGTGCTGCTCGACAACCCGCGCAACCTCGGCAACTTCGGTGCGGCCATCCGCGTGGCCGCCGGTCTCGACGCGGGCGGCGTGCTCTCCACCGGCGATGTCGACCCGTGGCACCCCAACGTGCTGAGGGGGTCCGCGGGCCTGCACTTCGCATTGCCGGTCGCGAAGGCGGAGAGCCTCGACTTCGCGGGCGAGCTGATCGCGTTCGACGCTGACGGCGACCTGCTCCGGGGCCCGATCCCCGACGACGCCGTGCTGGCGTTCGGGTCGGAGCGCCACGGCCTGTCCGACGGGGTGCGGAAGAGGGCCACCAGGGTCGTGCGCCTGCCCATGCGGGACAGGGTCAGCAGTTACAACCTGACAACTTCTGTGGCCATGGGCCTGTACCACTGGGCGGTTCACCGAGCTTCTTGATCGGTCAAGCACTCACGATGATCCAGTGGCGACTTCGAAACTGCTGGCGGCGCGTGCAGGGGTCGCGGAGCGCGCGGTGTACTCCCGGCACCTGCGGCGGGTCTGGGGTGTGCCGGGCACGCTGCTCGGAGCGAGGGTGTGGCCCCCGTTGTTCAGGGACAGGCTGCACGCCAGCTTCAACTACTGGTGGCAGGCGCACCTGCTCGACTGCATGGTCGACGGCTACCTGCGTTCGCCGAACGAGCGGCGCAGGACCGCGATCACCAAGGTCGTGCGCGGTATCCGGGTGCGCAACGTCCTGGGCTGGACCAACGACTTCTACGACGACGTGGCGTGGCTCGGCCTGGCCCTGCAACGCGCGCAGCACGACGTCGGCGTCACCAAGCCCGAGGCGTTGCGGGCGATCGCCGAGCAGCTGCGCGACGGCTGGACCGACCACGCCGGCGGCGGCATCTGGTGGAAGCGCGACGACGACTTCAAGAACGTGCCCGCCAACGGTCCCGCCGCGATCTTCCTGGCCCGCCAAAACGAGCGCACCGACCTCGCCCGCGCCCGGTCCACGGTGGACTGGGTCGAGGAGCACCTGGTGGACGAGAGCAGCGGCCTCGCGTGGGACGGCCTGCACGTCCACCCGAACGGCGAGATCCGCGAGTACGAGAAGAACATCTACACGTACTGCCAGGGCGTCCTGATCGGCGCGTGCGTCGAGCTCGCCAAGCACGGCCAGAAGGACAAGTGGCTCGACCGGGCCGCGCGCACGATCACCGCGGTGCACGACGACCTCGCCACCGACGGCGTGCTCAAGGGCCAGGGCGGGGGCGACGGCGGCCTGTTCGCGGGCATCCTCACGCGCTACCTCGCGCAGGCGGCGCTGACGATCACCGAGCTCGACCCCGGCCGCGCGGTGACCGCCGACCTGGCGCGCGAGCTCGTGATCCAGTCGGCGGAGGCGGCGTGGGCGAACCGCACGATGGCGGTGAGCGGTCCGCTGTTCGGTCCGGAGTGGACCGTGCCAGCGACCGAGGCCGAGGGCCGCGACCTGTCCGTGCAGCTGGGTGGCTGGATGTGCCTGGAGGCCGCCGCCCTGCTCGAACGCAACGGGCTCGACGTCGCGCCTGCTTGAGATGGTCACGGCCTGAGGCGGCTACGGCCTGAGACAGCTCAGCAGCGTCTTCGCGTCCTCGCGGAACTGCTCGGGCGAGTCGTCGCGCACGAACTCCAGCAACGCGTGGCGCTCGACGCCGTCGCGCGCCAGTTCGCCCAGCACCGGCTTCCACAGGTCACGGCGCTCGGAGAGCGGCAGCCGGTCCCGGAACCCGCCGGGGCCCCACGAGAAGACGTGCGCCGTCACCGGTTCCAGCGTCCGCACCTCGTGCACGGCGGAGAACACGTCCTGGCCGCCGCGCGGCTGCCAGTACGACACCACGCCGTCGACCTCGTCCAGCAGCCGCACGGCCGAGTCCAGCGTGTCCGTCAGCGTGTTCGGGTGGTACTCCAGCGCGATCTTCGTGCCCATCGCGTCGGCGTGCTCGACGGCGTGCTGCAACGCCTCGACCACCGCGCCGCGGTCGGCGCACTCGGCCGACCCCGACGTGCCGGCCCAGACCCGCACGAGCGGCGCGTCCAGCTCGGCCGCGGTCTCCAGCACCGGCGCCAGCTCGGCCCGGTCCGACACCCCGGCGCGGTAGTACGACCCGTAGGCGGCGACCTCCAGTCCGGTGTCGAGCGCCTGCCGCGCCGCCGCGAAGTCGCCGGGCGGCACGTGCACGTCCGCACCCCACTCCACGGCCCGCAACCCGCACTCCAGCGCCAGCGCGCCGATCTCGGGAACCGTGAGCTGCCGGAACGTCACCGAGACGAGCCCGGGGATCAGCACCCGCAGGACTGCCGGTGCATCAGCGAGGGCGAGAGCCGGATGGTCTCGGGTGCGCGGTCCGGGTCGGCGATCCGCGAGAGCAGCAGCTTGACCGCGGTCCGGCCGATCTCCTCGACGGGCTGGGCCAGCGTCGTGAGCGGCGGGTCGATCAGCGTGGCCCACTCGACCTCGTCGTAGGCGACGACGGCCAGGTCGGTGCCGAGCTTCAGGCCGCGGGCGCGGGCTTCGTGCAGCATGCCGACGGTCACCAGGTGGTCGGCGGCGACGACGGCGGTCGCCGGGTCGTCCTGGTCGAGCAGCGGCGCGAGCCAGCCGCTCTGCGACACCAGGGCCTCGTCCCACTTCAGGCCCGCGCGGCCGAGGCCGAGGCGGTAGCCGAGGATGCGTTCCTCGGTCGTCGCCACGCCCGCCTTGCCGCAGACGATGCCGATCCGCCGGTGGCCCAGCTCCGCGAGGTGGCGGACCAGACCCGACGTGGCCTGCACGTTCTCCGGGCCGACCTGGTCGATGTCCTTGGCGACGGTCAGCCGGTCGACCAGCACGGTGGGGATGCCCAGCCGTTTGAGCTCGGGCAGCACCTGGTTGCCCGCACCCGCCGACGGCGTGAGCAGCAGCCCGTCGACCCGTCTGGACCGCAGCATCCGCACGGCGGCCTGCTCGGACTCCGGGGTGTCCCGCGTGTCGATCAGCACGAGCGAGTAGCCGCTGCGGGTCGCTTCCGACTCGATGGCGGCGATCAGCTCGGCGAAGTACGGGTGCGAGACCAGCGAGACCGCGAGCCCGAGCGACTTGGTGCCGCCCATGACCAGAGACCGCGCGATGGCGTCACCCGTGTACCCCGTTTCGTCGATCGCCTTCTGGACGCGCTCGCGCGTGTCCCCGGCGACCGGCCTGGTCTCGTTGATCACGTGTGACACCGTGGTGATGGAGACCCCCGCGAGAGCCGCGACATCCCGCATGGTGACCATGACCTGGGACCATACCCGTTTGGAGGAAGCCCAGATGGCAGCCGTGCTGTGTGTCGGGCTCACAACCCTCGATGTGACCCAACGGGTGGAATCCTTCCCGGACCCCGGTCAGAAGATCAGGTCGTTCGACGCGGCCCTGTCGCCCGGCGGTCCAGCGGCGAACGCGGCCCGCGCGGTCGCCGCGCTGGGCGGGTCGGCGGCGTTGCTCACCGCGTTGGGGGCGGACGCGCTGGGCGAGTTCGTCCGCGGTTCCTTGGAACCGGTCCAAGTCACCGCGGTGGCCGGCACGACGCCCGTGAGCATGGTCGTCGTCAGAGACGCTGATGGGGAGCGCACGGTCGTCTCCCGCAACGCCTCGGTGCCCGTGGAAGCGCCCGATCTGTCCGATCTCCTGGACGCCGCGGACGTCGTCCTCTTGGACGGGCACCACGACGGGCTCGCCGTCCCCGCCGCCCAGCAGGCGAAAGAGCGCGGATTGCCTGTGGTGCTCGACGCCGGGAGCTGGAAACCTGTCCTCGATCACCTGTTGCCGCTGGTCGACGTGGCCGCCTGCGCTTCGGGGTTCGAGCGGTCCGACGCCGAGGTGCACTCCTACGGGGTGCCGCTGGTGATCCGCACGCAGGGTGCGGCACCGGTGACCTGGTCGCGGAACGGCTCGACCGGAGCGGTGCCCGTGCCGGCGGTGGAGGTGAAGGACACGAACGGTGCCGGTGACGTCTGGCACGGCGCGTACGCCTACGCGCTGGCGTCGGGGACGGACCCGGTGGCGGCCATCGGCTTCGCGTCGGAGGCGGCCGCCGTTCGCGTCGGTGCGGTCGGGGACTGGATCAGGGAGCTGGCGCGGTGGCAGGACAGCAGGTCAGGTTCGAAGAGCTGCTAGAACGGGCTCGGGTGCTCACCGACCAGGGTGAGCGCAAGATTCTCGGCATCGGCGGCGCGCCCGGTTCCGGCAAGTCGACACTCGCGCGGCGGCTCGTCGAGGCACTCGACGGCCAGGCCGTGCTGGTCGAGATGGACGGCTTCCACCTCGCGCAGAGCGAGCTGGAACGGCTGCGGCTCGTCGAACGCAAGGGAGCGCCCGACACGTTCGACATCCCCGGCTACGTCGACCTGCTCGGCCGGATCAAGGCGTGCGGGCCGGACATGATCTACGCGCCGCAGTTCCGCCGCGAGATCGAGGAACCCGTCGCGTGCGCCGTGCCGGTGCACCCGGACGTGCCGCTGGTCGTCACCGAGGGCAACTACCTGCTGCTCAACTACGACAAGTGGAAACGCGTCCGGATCATCCTCGACGAGGCGTGGTTCCTGTTCATCGACGAGGACGTGCGCGTCCAGCGGCTGATCGACCGCCACCTGCGGTACGGGCGGACCCTGTCGGAGGCGGAGGAACGCGTCCTGCACGGCACGGACCACGTCAACGCGCTGATGGTGAACTCGTCGAAGGGCTCAGCGGACCTGCTGATCACCGAGGTGCTCTAGTTCCTCGGTGTCGAGGTCGCCCGTCTCGTCGACCGGCTTGGCCATCTCCTGGCGGTAGCGCCAGATGCCCCAGCCGGTGCCGCCGACGAAGAACGCGACGCTGACGACGATCGCCGCGGTCTCGAGCCACGGGAACTGCTGCAGGACGCCGGCGCCGTAGTAGCCGGCGAGCACCAGCGTCGGCACCCACGCGATGGCGCCGAGGGTGGTGGCCAGCGTGAACCGGCGGAGGTCCATGCGCGCGGCGCCGGCGATGACCGGTGCCAGCGTGCGGATCCACGGGATCCAGCGGGCGAGCACGATCGCCCAGAACCCGCGCCGGTCGAGGAAGTCGCCGGCGCGTTTCAGGTTCTGCCTGTTCAGAACCTTGCCGCCCTGGCGCGCGAGCACGCGCGTGCCGGTCGCTCTGCCGATGTAGTAGCCGACCAGGTTGCCGACGACGGCCACGACCAGTGCGGCGAGCGACAGCAGCCACGCCGACAGCTCGCCGCTGTGGGTCGCCAGCACCACACCGGCGGCGAACAGCAGCGAGTCACCGGGCAGGAAGAGCCCGAAGATGAAAGCGCACTCGACGAAGATGAAGCTGAGCACGATGACCCAGACGGCCACCGGACCCGCGGTCTCCAGCGAGGCGAAAGCATGCGCCACGGTGAACCAGCCTACGTCGTGCTACGCCGTTGGCATGGCGACATCGGTCTGACGGGTCGACGAAATCCAGGTTGAGCACGCTCGGTCACCACGTGAACTCGTCGCCGTCGGAATTGCCACCTGGTGCACTGGTCGAATCGAGCTAGCGTGGCCCGCATGGAGACGTTGCTCGCTGAACTCCGCACCGCACTGGGTGACGCAGGCGTCCTGACCGATGCCGACGTCACCGCGGGCTACCGGCGCGACATGATGCCGCTGGCGCCGCACGGCAGCCCGCTGGCGGTGGTGTTCCCCGTCGACACGGCCCAGGTCCAGGCGGTCGTGCGGGCGTGCGCGAGCCACCGGGTCCCGATCGTCCCCCGCGGCGCGGGCAGCGGCCTGTCCGGCGCCGCGAACGCGATCGAGGGTTGCGTCGTCCTGGTCACCACGAAGATGAACGCGATCGTCGAGATCGACGCCGACAACCGCCTCGCCGTGGTCGAGCCGGGGGTCGTCAACCTCGACCTGCGCACCGCCGTCGAGAAGGACGGCCTGTTCTACCCGCCCGACCCGAGCAGCTACGACTGGTGCACGATCGGCGGCAACCTCTCCACCAACGCCGGTGGCCTGTGCTGCGTGAAGTACGGCGTGACCACCGACTCCGTGCTGGGCCTGGAGGTCGTGCTGGCCGACGGCGAGGTCCTGCGCACCGGCCGCCGCACGGTCAAGGGCGTCGCGGGCTACGACCTGACGAAGCTCTTCGTCGGCTCCGAGGGCACGCTCGGCGTGATCACGAAGGCCACGCTGGCGTTGCGGCCCCTGCCGCAGGCCCCCGCCACGCTGGTCGCCGCGTTCGGCAGCACCGCCCTCGCCGGTGCCGCGGTCAGCCGGATCGTCCGCGAGGGCCTGGTGCCGTCGTTGATGGAGATCATGGACCGCACCTCGATCGAGGCCGTCGAGCAGTACCTGAAGACCGAGCTCGGTGCCGGTCCCGGCTGCGCGGCGCTGCTGATCTGCCAGTCCGACGCGGGTGGCGAGCAGGCGCGCGACGAGCTGCGCAAGATCGAGGAGATCTGCCTGGGCGCGGACCTCGTGTACGCGACCCACGACGTCAACGAGGGCCGTGACCTGCTGACCGCCCGCCGGGCCGTGCTGACGGCGCTGGAGATCTACGGCTCCTGGCTCACCGACGACGTCTGCGTGCCGCGCACCCGCATCGCCGAGCTCATCCAGGGCTGCGAGGACATCGCGGCGGAGGTCGGCCTGAAGATCGCCGTCGTCGGCCACGCGGGCGACGGCAACATGCACCCGACGATCGTCTACGACCCCACCGACGCCGACCAGTTCGCCCGCGCTCAGAAGGCGTTCGACGACATCCTCGCCGTGGGGCTGTCGCTGGGCGGCACGGTCACCGGCGAGCACGGCGTCGGCAAGATCAAGCGCGAGTGGCTGGCGAAGGAGATCGGGCCGGTCGGGCTGCGCGTGCACCGCGAGATCAAGCGTGCGCTCGACCCGGAGAACCTGTTCAACCCCGGCTCGATGTTCAGCCTCTGACGCCGAACGCGAGAGGCCCGCCTGCCACCGGGCAGACGGGCCTCTCGGATGCTTCGGGTCAGCGCTCGACGCGGGGGATGATCTGCGTCGAGTCGTCCTGGACCTGGGCCTGCATCACCTGCGTGATGTCGTCGGCCTCCGCCTGCAGGAGCGCCTTCTTCTCCTTGCGGGCCTTGATCACCTCGATGATGATCGGCACGACCGACAGCAGCACGATGGCGATCAGCGTGATCTCGAGGTTGTTCCTGATCACGGACACCTGGCCGAGGAAGTAGCCGAGGATCGTCAGGCCGGCCGCCCAGGCCACGCCGCCGATCGCCGAGTACGTGAAGTACTTCTTCGGGTCCATCTTGCCGACGCCCGCCATCGCGGTGATGAACGTGCGGACGATCGGCACGAACCGCGCGAGGACGATGGCGCGGGCGCCGTACTTGTCGAAGAACTCCTGCGTCTTGTCGACGTACTCCTTCTTGAAGATCTTCGACTCCGGCTTGCTGAACAGCGCCGGACCGGCCTTCGCGCCGATGTAGTACCCGGCGACGTTGCCGACGAACGCGCAGACCGTCAGCAAGGCGCAGACGAGCCAGAGCGGGGTGTCGATGGTGCCGGCCGCGACGAAGAGACCCGCTGTGAACAGCAGCGAGTCACCCGGCAGGAAGAAGCCGACGAGCAGCCCGCACTCCGCGAAGATGATGAGGCACAGCCCGATGAGCATGTACGGGCCGAGCCCGTTCAGCAGAACGGTGGGGTCCAGCCAGTCAGGGCCCAATGCAACAG
>NZ_DASVFL010000222.1:0-2693 GCF_036380075.1 Lentzea sp.
GGAACGCCGCCATGAACCGGTCCTTCTCGTCCTGCCGAGGAGTACCGACATCCCCGGACGGCAGGTAGAGCGACGCCACCACCACACCGGGCAGTTCGATCTCCACGTACCGGCCGCTCGCCTCGAACTCGGCCACGCCGAAGCCCACACGCACCGAGGAAGGCTCAACGCGCGAGAGCACGCCGACGCCCGCACGGCCCTTCAAGGAAGAAGGCGCGTACACGCCGTGCCAGCCGTCGGGTGAGTGGAGATCCGCGGCCAGCTCGGCCGGCTCGGCGCGGACCTCCTGCAGGCACACCACGTCCGCGGACGAAGACGCGAGCCACTGGAGGTAGCCCTTCTTCGCGGCGGCGCGCAGGCCGTTGACGTTGACCGTGGAGATCGTGAGCACGACGCGGGAGCCTACTTGGAGGCCAGGCCCCAGGGCTTCGGGTACTCGGCGTCGCAGCCTGCGCAGCGCGCGGTCAGGTCGAGGTAGCCGACGAGGGTGGCCATCTCGTCGCGGGGCAGCGCGAGCTGGCGCTGGCCGTCGATCTCCGTGTAGAGGCCCTGCCACTCGGGCTCGCAGGTGCACGGCACCAGGCTCTTGCCCCTGCCCCACCGGAAGACGTTCCGCAACATGCCCGCGAGTCTACTTGCAGGTCGAGTCGCTGGTCAGCGCCGTGAACTGCTGGCTGACCCAGCGGCGGTCGCCCAGCATGCGGTAGCCGTCCTCCACGCGCGACGACGCCTCGGTCACGGCGTCGCGGGGCATCGTCGAGACGATCGGCTGCAGGTCGCCGGGGCCCGAGCGGACGTTGAGGATGTCCGCGGTCACCGTGATCTTGCAGATCTCGTCGGCCTTGGCGCTGTCCATCGGCTTGCCGCCGTTCATCGCGTACATCACCCCCGCGACGCCCAGCACGCCGATCACGATCAAACCCCTGACCGGTACTCCGAACATGACGCCTCCCGACCCGCGAACTGCCTTCCAGCAGCAGATATAGCGGCAAACGAACCGAGGAGACGCCAGCGCGACGGGAACCACCCGCAAGAGGAACCGACCGGGTGACGCGCGAACGAAGAAGGCCACCCCGGTGTGACCGGGGTGGCCTTCGTCAGAGCGCGGACGTCAGAACGACGCCATCTTCTTCTTGAGGTTCTCGTCGAGCGCGGCGAGGAAGTCCTCGGTGGTCAGCCACGCCTGGTCCTTGCTGATCAGCAAGGCCAGGTCCTTGGTCATCTGACCGGCCTCGACGGTCTCGATCACGACCTCCTCGAGCGCCTCGGCGAACCGGACCACCTCGGGGGTGCCGTCCAGCTTGCCGCGGTGCATGAGGCCACGGGTCCACGCGTAGATCGACGCGATGGGGTTCGTGGAGGTCGGCTTGCCGGCCTGGTGCTGGCGGAAGTGGCGCGTCACGGTGCCGTGCGCGGCCTCCGCCTCGACCGTCTTGCCGTCCGGCGTCATCAGGACCGACGTCATCAGGCCGAGCGAGCCGAAGCCCTGCGCGACCGTGTCGGACTGGACGTCACCGTCGTAGTTCTTGCACGCCCAGACGTAGCCGCCCTCCCACTTCATCGCGGCGGCGACCATGTCGTCGATCAAGCGGTGCTCGTAGGTGAGGCCCTTGGCGTCGAACTCCGCCTTGAACTCCTCGTCGAACACGCGCTGGAAGATGTCCTTGAACTGGCCGTCGTAGGCCTTCAGGATCGTGTTCTTCGTCGACATGTAGACGGGGTAGCCCCGCTGCAGGCCGTAGGAGAACGAGGCGCGGGCGAAGTCCTCGATGGACTTGTTGTAGTTGTACATGCCCATCGCCACACCGCCCTCCGCCGGGAACTCGGTGACGACGTGCTCGATCGGGTCCGAGCCGTCCTCCGGCTGGAACGTGATCGTGAGCTTGCCGGCGCCGGGCACCTTGAAGTTGGTGGCCTTGTACTGGTCACCGTGCGCGTGACGGCCGATGATGATCGGCTTCGTCCAGCCGGGGACGAGCCGCGGCACGTTCGAGATGATGATCGGCTCGCGGAAGACGACACCGCCGAGGATGTTGCGGATCGTGCCGTTCGGCGAGACCCACATCTTCTTGAGGCCGAACTCCTCGACGCGCGCCTCGTCCGGCGTGATCGTGGCGCACTTGACGCCGACGCCGTGCTTCTTGATGGCGTTCGCGGCGTCGATCGTGACCTGGTCGTCCGTGGCGTCCCGGTGCTCGATGCCCAGGTCGTAGTACTCCAGAGTGACGTCCAGGTACGGGTGGATCAGCTTGTCCTTGATGAACTGCCAGATGATCCGGGTCATCTCGTCGCCGTCGAGCTCGACGACGGTGCCCTGAACCTTGATCTTGCCCATAACTCCGGGCGCTCCTCTCGCGACGATGCAAGCAAGACAAGCGTACTGGTAAACCGTCCACCCGCGCCTGCGACCCTGGTTACACCGATTCAGGCTCGCGGTCGGTCGACCGGCTCACGTGTTCCCACTTGTCGATTTCCGCATTCCGTGCCTGGTCTGCCAGACGCACCATATCCACCGCGTCGCTGCCCAGCAGAAGACAAGACGGCGGGGTGTCCATGGCCACCACGTCGAGCAGGACGCGGGCGGCCTTGGCCGGGTCACCGGGCATGTTGCCGTGCGCCCCGCGCATCATGCCGAGCAGTACCCCGACAGACGGAACGTAGTCCTCACCCGGCTCCGTCACCACCAGGGACGG
>NZ_DASVFL010000223.1:0-17130 GCF_036380075.1 Lentzea sp.
GCCGAGCGCCACCGCGAGGAGGCCGGTGGCCTGGGCGAGCTGGCGGCCGAGGCCGAACGCCAGCAGGCCGACGTGCGCAAGCTGTCGGTGCTGAAGAACTCCTCCTACCAGGTCGAACGCCGGCTGCTCGCGCTGAGCGCCGAGCTGGAGGTGCTGCCCGAACGCCTGGCGCAGTGCCGTGCGCAGCTCGACGCCGCCGTGGAGGCCTCCGGCCGGTTGGAGTCGCTGAAGGCCCGCGCGGACGCGGCCGAGGCGCTGCCGGGCGCGACGAAGGCGTTGGAGCGCACCAAGAACGAGCTGCACCAGGCGATCGACGTCCACCAGAAGACCAAGGACGTGCTGCAGCAGGTCCGCCACCAGCGCCTGGAGAACATGGCGATCGAGCTGGCGGCGGCGTTGAAGAGCGGCAAGCCCTGCGCGGTCTGCGGTTCGCCGAGCCATCCCGCTCCCGCCCAGCCGATGCTCGGCGGTGTCGACGCGGCCGACGAGGAGGACGCGGCCCGCGAGGAGCAGGCCGCGCTCGACCGCCGCAACGACGCCGAACGGGCCGCGCACGCCGCCGAGCTGCGCATCCAGGCGTGCTGGGAGGCGCTGGGCCCGGAGGAGCCGGACGTCGCGCTGTCCGAGTACCGCGCGGCGGCGGAGCTGGCCCGCACCCGGTCGCAGCGCCAGACCGAGTTCGTCGGGCTGGAGGCGAAGAAGCGCGAACTGGAGGCGGAGAAGGGCCAGGTCGAGCAGGACCTGGTCGGTCTGCGCACCGAGCACACGTCGCTCGTCGCGGTCGTCGAGGAACGCGGTGCGCGCCTGGACAAGGCCCGCGGCGAGCACGAGGACGTCCTGACCCGCCGCGACCACCTGCTCAAGCTCGCGAAGGCCCTCGTGGAGCTGGACGAACGCCGCAACGCCCGCGCCGGCGCCCTGGCCCGCGTCGAGGAGCAGCAGGCCTCGGTCGCCGCACTGGCCACCGAGGCGGGCTTCCCGGACGTCGCCGCCGCACTGGCCGCCCACCGCCCGGCGATCAAGCTCCAGGCGCTGGACGACCGCATCGCCGCCTGGGAACGCGCCCGCGCCTCCGCTCTCGCGACGCTGGAGGAGCTGGCCGAGGTCGACCCGGCCGACGAGGTCGACCTGAACGAGGTGACGGCCCAGGCGTCCTCGGCGCGTGCGGCCGCGTCCGCCGCTCAGACGGGCCTGGCTCGTGCCCAGGCGGCCCTGGACCGCGTGAGCGAGCTGGCCGCCCGCCTGCGCGCCGAGCGGAAGTCGTTGGAGCCGCTCGAAGCCACCTACGCCGAGCTGGACGCGCTGACCGACGTGATCAACGGCCGCGGCCAGAACTCGAAGAAGATGACCCTGCGGTCGTACGTGCTGGCAGCGCGCCTGGAGGAGGTCGCCGTCGCCGCGTCGGCCCGCCTGCACCGCATGAGCCAGGGCCGCTACAGCTTCGTGCACTCGGACACGGCCGGCGCCCGCGGCACCCGCGGCGGCCTGAGCCTCGACGTGCTGGACGACTACTCGGGCCGCTCCCGCCCCGCCAAGACGCTGTCGGGCGGCGAGTCGTTCCTGGCGTCGTTGTCGCTGGCCCTGGGCCTGGCGGACGTGGTGGCCAACGAGACCGGCGGCGCGCTGCTCGACACGCTGTTCGTCGACGAGGGCTTCGGCACGCTCGACTCGGACACGCTGGACATCGTCATGAACACCCTCGACGAGCTGCGCGCGGGCGGCCGCGTCGTCGGGCTGGTGTCGCACGTCGAGGAGCTGCGGCAGCGGATCCCGACCCGGCTGCGGGTGCGCAAGGCGCGCACCGGGTCGACGTTGGAGATGTCGCTGGGCTGACGCTCAGGCCCTGTCCGCGCATGCTGTCCCACGTGGCGGCCGCCGGAGATCACCCTGGCCGGTCAGCGCTCGTGGGCGAGCAGCCAGCGCTTGACGTCGAGGCCCCAGCGGAAGCCGCCGAGGTTGCCGCCGATCCGGATCACCCGGTGGCACGGCACGAACAGCGCCACCGAGTTGCGGGCGCACGCCGAAGCCGCGGCGCGGATGGCGGCGGGACGGCCGGACAGCTCCGCGTACTCGCTGTAGGTGACGGGCTCGCCGGCGCGGACCGTGCGCAGGACGTCCCACGCGTGCTGCAGGAACGGGCCGGACTTCTGGCGGACCTCGACGGTGTCGATCGAGGTCAGGTCGCCCTCGTGGTAGGCCACGACGGCCTTGGTGACGTCGCCCAGGTCCTGCCTGGGCGTGATCTCTGAGGGCATCAGGGACGCGTGGATCTGGGGCGTCAGCAGGGCGATGTCGCCGGTCCAGCCGCTCGCCAGCACCGCTCCGTCCTGCGCGACGATCGCGGTGAACGGCCCCGCGGGGGTCTCCACGGTGGACGTGTGCGCGACGCTCATGATGTTGCTGCCTTCCTCGTCAGGTGTGCTCCCGCGTAGGAGCGCCACGGCCGCCAGTCGGGGCCGTGGGAAGCCAGGTCCCGCATCGACCGGGGGAGCACCAGCACGTCCGGCGCGCCCAGCACCCGCATGGCGACCTCGTCGGCCACGGTCGTGCCCACCAGGTGTGCGAGCTCCTCGGTCAGGTCCTCGATCGAGCGGCCCACGTCGATGACGAGTCTGCCGCTCGCGAGCGCCTCGGTGACGGGGTGGTCCCCGGCCGAGTAGAGGTGGGTCAGGGTGCCGTCCGGGATCCGCATCGGCACGCCCTCGAACGGCGCCACCAGCCGCAGCAGCGTCTCGGCGCCGTCGACGCTGCCCGCCACCCTGATCCCCGGCACCGCGCGGACCATCGGTCCGATCACGGCGTCCGCGCCGAGGAACGTGTCCACGGCGACCGGGTCGGCGTCGAGGTCCAGCAGCCGCCGCACGCGGGAGACCGCCGCGCCCAGGTCGCGCACGTCGGCGAGGCGCAGCGAGCACAGGACGTGGTCCGCCGGGAACGTCAGCCGGACCGTCGCCTCGCCGTGCGGCAACGACATCGTGCGCGCGTAGGAGTCGTCGGTGACCTCCTCGACGCCGGGCAGCGCGTGGGCCCGGAAGTGCGCGAGCAGGCCGGCCGAGTCGAACGGCGGCCGGTAGGGCAGCCGCAGCACGATCCGGCCCGGCGTGCCGACCGGTGCCTTGCCGCGGCCGCGCATGTCGGACGGCGTCGAGGCGAACACCATGCGGATGGTGTCGTTGAACTGCCGCACCGAGGCGAACCCGGCGGCGAACGCGATGTCCGCGAACGGCAGCTCGGTCGTCTCGATCAGCAACCGCGCCGCGTGCGCGCGGTGCGCCCGTGCCAGCGCGAGCGGCCCGGCACCGAGTTCGGCGGTCAGCACTCGGGTGAGGTGGCGTTCCGAGTAGCCGAGCTTCGCGGCGAGCCCGGACACGCCGTCGCGTTCGACGATGCCGTCGCTGATCAGGCGCATCGCCCTGCCCGCTAGGTCCGCCCGCAGGTTCCACTCGGGCGAGCCGGGCGTGGCGTCCGGCAGGCACCGGCGGCAGGCGCGGAACCCGGCCGACTGCGCGGCGGCCGCCGTCAGGAAGAACCGGCTGTTGCGGCGCTTCGGGGTCACCGCGGGGCACGACGGCCGGCAGTAGATGCCGGTCGTGCGCACCGCGTGGATGAAGCACCCGTCGAAACGGGCGTCACGTGCGGAGCACACCCGGTACGCGTGTTCTTCGTCGATGACCATGCCGACGATCCTGCCAGCGGGAACGGGCGATGGCTCGCGGGAATCGGACACGACCGTCGCCTGCCGTAGACTCGTCGCTCGTGAGTTTGACCCTCGGTATCGTCGGCCTGCCCAACGTCGGCAAGTCCACCCTGTTCAATGCGCTGACGCGCAACGACGTGCTCGCCGCGAACTACCCGTTCGCGACCATCGAGCCGAACGTGGGCGTCGTGCCGCTGCCGGACGCGCGCCTCACCAAGCTGGCGGAGATCTTCAGCTCCGAACGCGAGGTGCCCGCCGTCGTGTCGTTCGTCGACATCGCGGGCATCGTGAAGGGCGCGTCGGAGGGTGAGGGCCTCGGCAACAAGTTCCTCGCCAACATCCGCGAGGCCAACGCGATCTGCCAGGTCATCCGCGTCTTCGACGACCCGGACGTCGTGCACGTCGACGGTCGCGTCGACCCGTCGAGCGACATCGAGACGATCAACACCGAGCTGATCCTCGCCGACCTCCAGACCCTGGAGAAGGCCATCCCGCGCATCGAGAAGGAGGCGCGGATGCAGAAGGACCGCCGCGCCGTCCTCGAGAACGCGAAGAAGGCCAAGGACCTCCTCGACTCCGGCCGCACGCTGTTCTCCGCCCAGTCCGAAGTGGACGGAGAGCTGCTGCGCGAGCTGTCGCTGCTCACCACCAAGCCGTTCCTCTACGTCTTCAACGCCGACGAGGGCGTGCTGACCGACGAGGCCCGCCTGAAGGAGCTGCGCGAGCTGGTCGCCCCCGCCGACGCCGTCTTCCTCGACGCCAAGGTCGAGTCGGAGCTCCTCGAGCTCGACGAGTCGGAGGCCCTGGAGCTGCTGGAATCGATCGGCCAGAGCGAGCCGGGCCTGCACGCCCTGGCCCGCGCCGGCTTCCACACCCTCGGCCTGCAGACCTACCTGACCGCGGGCCCGAAGGAGGCGCGCGCCTGGACGATCCCGCAGGGCGCCACCGCCCCGCAGGCCGCCGGCGTGATCCACACGGACTTCGAGAAGGGCTTCATCAAGGCCGAGGTCGTGTCGTTCGACGACCTGGTGGCATCGGGCTCGAAGGCCGACGCGAAGGCGGCGGGCAAGGTCCGCATGGAGGGCAAGGACTACGTGATGGCGGACGGCGACGTGGTGGAGTTCCGCTTCAACGTCTGACCTGCGCTGGCGCCGGGTTCAACGATCCGGCGCCAGACGCATTGACGTAATGATTGCGTCAATCTATCTTGGCATGATGCTGTACCCCACGCCTGAGCTCAACACCGAGGACCAACGCGTTCTCGGCGAGATCGACGAGCTTCGGGAGTCATTGAGCTTGCAGGTCCGATCTTCTCCCTCCAAGTGGACCGAGGGTTTGCGCAAGTTCTTGACAGCCGACGCGGTTGCGGCCTCCAACTCGATCGAAGGCTTCAAGGTGTCGACGGTCGACGTCGAGGACCTTCTCGAAGGCGAACGGGATGTCGACGTCTCCGAAGAGGATCGCGACGAGACTCTCGCGTACCAGCGGATGATGACCTATATCCAGACGCTGCATGACGTCGTGGACTTCCGCTACGGCAAGGAGTTCCTCAACGCGCTCCACTGGATGTTGCAGGGGCACCGGCACACCCGCCGCAAGCCGGCGGGGCAGTGGCGACGTGGTCCCGTGTACGTGACGGACGCCCGTGACGCCGGCATCGCGGTCTACACGGCGCCGGATGCAGCTGATGTTCCCGCGTTGATCGAGGAACTGGTCCTCTGGCTCAATGCGGATGACGACAATCATCCCCTGGTTCGAGCCGCGATGGCGCATCTGCACCTCGTGTCCATCCACCCGTGGGCAGACGGGAACGGGCGCATGTCCCGGTCCCTCCAGACGCTCATGATCGCGAGAGCGGGCGAGCTGGCTCCCGAGTTCTCCTCGATCGAGGCTTGGCTCGGCCGGCCGGGGAACACCTGGGAGTACTACCGCGAACTCCAGAACCGCGGGGCGACCTATCAGCCGGACCAGGACGTGTCCGACTGGGTCCGGTTCAACCTCACCGCTTACCACCAGCAGGCGCAGACGGTGCGCGGCCGGCTGGAGCGTTCGGGCCGGGTGTGGCTCCTGCTCGGCGAGTTCGCGGAGGCGAAGGGGATGGAGCCGCGGATCGTCTCTGCACTGCACGACGTGGCGATGTCGGGCAGGGTGCGTCGGACGCGCTACGAGCGCACGGAAGAGCTGGGCCTGCAGCGAGCCCAGCGCGATCTGAGGGACCTGGTCACCGGGGGCGTTCTGAAGCCGGTTGGTCGGACCCGCGCCCGGTTCTACACCGTCGGCCCGGCTTTTCCGGAAGCGGCTCTGCAGGCGGCTCGGACACCGCTGACGCTGGTCGACCCTTACAAGCGCCGATAGATCTCTCGTCAGGGAGGGGCCTTCGTCGTTTTTGTCGCTGATATGGCGCTTACGTGGTCACTGCGCGCACTCGCGAGGGCACGTCGCGCAACCGTTTGCGCCAAATGGAGTGGAGATGACGAAAGCATTGGGAACCAATGCTTTCGCGGGGCCGAGACATCTTCAGGAGTTGAGGTTTGTACCGACCTTCGTGGGGTACCTCCAGTACAGGATTCCCCACCTGGAGGTAGGCAATGATCGTCCTCGGTCTGATTCTGCTCGTCGTCGGATGGCTGGCCGGTATCAGCATCCTGACGACGCTGGGCGTTGTGCTCCTGGTGATCGGCGCGATCCTCGCCGTCCTGGGTGCCGTGGGCAAGCCGGTCGGCGGTCGCGCGCACTACTTCTGATCGACCGGCACTTCAGCTCTGAACCCGAAAGGGGGAGCCTCCACTGTGGAGGCTCCCCCTTTCGCTCGTGCACCAACGGTTACAAGCTGTTCTTGGCGCGGGCGGCGGCGGCGAAGACGCCGAAGGCAACACCCAGCATGGCCAGAGCAGCGACAACGGCAACGATGACATCAGCAGACATGACTTGAAAAACTCCCCTTGAGCGATCTCCCGAACTACTTGACGCTCGGGTACCCCCAAAAGTTGCCTCGGGTAACGTTTTCGGGGTGAAACTCCGTGCTGTGGAAGCGCGAGTGCTCTCCGTAGCACCGTGGCTGCTCGCGTTGTCGGTGGTCGGGCACCTGTTCATGGTCGCCTTCCAGACGAAGATGACTATGATCGACCTGCTGGTCTACCGCAACGGGTCGCCGCACCTGTTCTCCGGCGACCTGTACGAGTGGCGGCTCGACCAGTACGCGGACGTGTTCCCGCTGCCCTTCACGTACCCGCCGTTCGCCGCCGCGATCTTCACGCCGATGAGCTGGATCCCGTGGGAGGCCTCGCGCTGGGTGTGGCAGATCATCTGCCTGGCCTGCCTCTACTTCATCGTCCGGACCAGCCTCAGGCTGCTGAGGCTGGACGACCCGCGCCGCGCGATGTTCTGGACCGCGCTGGTGCTGTGGATCGAGCCGGTGCGCACGACGCTCAACTACGGCCAGATCAACCTGGTGCTGTGCGCGATCCTGATCGGCACGCTCGCGAGCGCGCGGAACTGGGTCGGTGGCGCGGGTGTCGGTTTCACAGCCGGCATCAAGCTGACGCCGGCCATCTCCGGGTTGTTCTTCCTGATCCAACGGCGGTGGATGGCCGCTGTGTGGTCGTTCGTCGCTTTTGCCGTGGTGTACGGGATCGGGTGGGCGATCTCGCCGTCGCAGTCGGACAAGTTCTGGTTCCAGCTCCTCGGCGACGCGAGCCGGGTGGGGCCCGTCGGCAGCGCGATCAACCAGTCGATGCGCGGTGCGCTGAGCCGGACGTTCGGCTACGACGTGAAGACCGGACCGATCTACATCGTCGCCGTGCTCGTCGCCGCGGCGCTGACGTGGTTCGCCGTCAGCAGGACCAAGGACGTGCTGGCGTTGATCATCAGCGTCCAGGTGCTGGGGCTGCTGGTCTCGCCGATCTCGTGGAGCCACCACTGGGTGTGGATGGTGCCCGCCCTGCTGTGGCTGACCTACGAGGGCGGACACCTGCTGTGCAAGATCACCGCCGGTCTGTGGGTGGTGCTGACCGGTGGCTACCTGATCTCGTTCCTGCTGCTAGCCCAGCCGAACATCTGGGACTTCCCGCGGCCGTGGATCTTCGTCGTGCTCGGCTGGGGCTATCCGGCCGCCGGCATGCTCACGCTCGTCGCGATCGGGCTGGCGACCAGGCGCAAGGCCTCGGCGCCCGCGCGGGACGAGGACACCGAGACCAGCGCGGTCGCCGGCTGAGGGTCAGGCCAGGGCGTCCAGCACTCCGTCGATCTCCTCTGCGAGGGTCACGTCGAGTGCGGTGATCCCGCCCTTGTAGTGCGTGCTCAGGCGGAATGTCAGCGTCTTGTACCGGATGTCGACGTCCGGGTGGTGGTTGTCGTTCTCCGCGATCTCCGCGACCCGGTTCACGACCATGATCGCCTGCGCGAAGCTCTCCAGCTCCACGGTCCGCACCAGGGACGCCTCCTGGGCGGTCCAGTCGGGCAGTTTCGGCAGCACGTCGTCCAACTGATCGTCGCTCAACAGCTCGGCCATGTCCTGATCGTCCCACCACGTCACGTAGGCTGCGCGTTTGCCACGGGAGTCCGGTGAAGCGCCGGGCTGAGAGGAGGGCTCGCAAGCCCTCGACCGTCCACCTGATCCGGGTCATACCGGCGTAGGGAGAGATTTGACGTGAGAAGGATTTTCGCTGTCCTCGTCGCGGTCGTGACGCTGACCGGGTGCTCTGCCGGTTCGTCGTCCGCACCGCAGTCGCACGAGGTCACGCTGGTGACGCACGACTCGTTCGTGGTCAAGCCGGAGGTGCTGGACGAGTTCCAGAAGTCCTCCGGCATCACGGTCAAGCAGCTCGCGAGCGGCGACGCCGGCGAGCTGACGAATAAGCTGGTGCTCACCAAGTCGAACCCGATCGGCGACGTCGCGTTCGGCGTCGACTCGACGTTCGCGTCGCGGGCCTTGAGCGAGGGAGTGTTCGCCGAGTACGCCTCGCCTGAGGCGTCGAAGGGCGCGCAGCGGTACCAGGCCGACACCTCGAACAAGCTGCACGCCGTCGACGTCGGCGACGTGTGCCTGAACATCGACCCGGCCAAGCTCGGCGGCGTCGAGCCGAAGTCGTACGAGGACCTCGTCGACCCGAAGTTCAAGGACAAGCTGGTCGTCGAGAACCCGGCCACCTCGTCGCCCGGTCTCGCGTTCCTGCTCGGCACGGTCGCGAAGTTCGGCGAGAACGGCTGGCAGGACTACTGGACCAAGCTCAAGGCCAACGGCGTCAAGGTCGTGAGCGGCTGGGAAGAGGCCTACAACCAGGAGTTCTCGGCCACCAAGGGCGACCGGCCGATCGTCGTGTCCTACGCGTCGTCGCCGTCGGCGGAGGGCGGCAAGACCAAGGCGGTGCTGGACACCTGCTACCGCCAGGTCGAGTACGCGGGCGTGCTGTCCGGCGCCAAGAACCCCGAGGACGCGAAGAAGGTCCTCGACTTCCTGCTGGGCGAGAAGTTCCAGGCCCAGGTGGCCGAGCAGATGTACGTCTACCCGTCGCGCGAGGGCGTCGCGCTGCCCGAGTCGTGGACCAAGGACGCGCCGCTGCCGTCGAACCCGCAGACGCTGCCCGCGGACAAGGTGAAGGACAACCGCGAGGCGTGGGTCGAGCAGTGGCGCAAGCTGGTGCAGGGCTGAGCTCTCGAACCGGGTGGTCCGCGGCGGCGTTGCTGCCGCTGGCCTTCCTGGGGTTGTTCTTCGCGTGGCCCGTGCTGGCGATCGTGTCGCTCGGGCTCCGCGAGGGCGGTGTCCTGAAGTCGCTCTTCGAGGGCGACACCTGGGAGCTGGTCGGCTTCACCCTCGGACAGGCCCTGGCGTCGACGATCGTGGCCGTCGTCGCCGGGATGCCGCTGGCGTTCGTGCTGGCGCGGTGCCGGATCCGCGGGCTGGGGCTGGTCAGGGCTGCCGTCATGGTGCCGTTCGTGCTGCCGACCGTGGTGGTGGGACTGGCCTTCCGGACGTTCTGGCCGGACGGCGGGGTGCTGCCGATCGTGCTGGCCAACGCGTTCTTCAACGTCGCCGTGGTCGCGCGGACCGTCGGCGGGCTGTGGGCGCACACCGACCGCCGGGCGGAGGACGCGGCCCGTGCGCTCGGGGCTTCGCGGCCGCGGGCGTTCCTGTCCGTGGTGCTGCCGGCGTTGGCACCCGCGATCGGGTCCGCGGCGGCGGTCGTGTTCCTGTTCTGCGCCACCAGCTTCGGTGTCGTGCTGGTGCTGGGCGGGTCGCGG
This sequence comes from Lentzea sp., assembly GCF_036380075.1. Taxonomy (NCBI): domain Bacteria; kingdom Bacillati; phylum Actinomycetota; class Actinomycetes; order Pseudonocardiales; family Pseudonocardiaceae; genus Lentzea; species Lentzea sp. The sequence continues at coordinate 9,938 of NZ_DASVFL010000223.1, forward strand.
TACCGGACGCTGGAGACCGAGATCTACCTGCGGACGGTCGAGCTGTTCGACCTGTCCGGGGCGGCGGCGCTGTCGCTGCTGCAGTTCGCCGCCGTGCTGGCGGTGCTGGTCCTCGGTGCCCTGGCCCGGCGTCGGCGGGAGACCGCGTTGTCGTTGCGCGGCAGGGAAGAGCTGGCGCGCCGGCCGTCCGGTGGCGAGTGGTGCGTCGTGGCCGCCGCGTTCGCGGTCGTGGTGGCGTTGCTGACGCCGGTGGTCGGTCTCCTCGCGCGCTCACTGTCCACTCGGGACGGATGGAGCTTCGCCGGGTACGTGGCGCTCAACACCCGCGGTGACCGCGGCACGCTGGCGGTGACCGGCATCGACGCGGCGGTCAACTCGCTGCGGACGGCGTTCGACGCGACGCTGGTGGCGCTGGTCGTCGGGGTGTTCTCGGCGGTGGTGCTGGTCGGGCTGCGGCGGTCCGGGAGCCGCTTCGCCGAGGTGCTCGACACCGCGCTGATGCTGCCGCTCGGGGTGTCCGCGGTGACCGTGGGCTTCGGGTACCTGGTCACGATGGACGCGTTGCCGGGCGATTTCCGCACGTCACCGCTGCTCGTGCCGCTGGCGCAGGCGCTGGTCGTGACGCCGTTGGTCGTGCGGATGGTGCTGCCGGTCCTGCGGGCCGTCGACGAACGGCTGCGGCAGGCGGCGGCGACGCTGGGCGCCTCGCCGTCACGGGTGTGGCGCGAGGTCGACCTGCCGCTGGCGGGGCGGTCGCTGGCCGCGGCGGCCGGGTTCGGGTACGTCGTGGCGCTGGGCGAGTTCGGGGCGACGAGCTTCCTCGCGCGGCCGGACTCGCCGACGTTGCCGGTGGTGATCGCGCGGCTGATGTCGCGGCCCGGCGAGTTGAACAGCCAGATGGCCTACGCGGCGTGCGCGCTGCTGATGGTCGTGACGGTCGGGTGCGTGCTGCTGATCGAACGGTTGCGCGTGCCGAGCAGCGGGGAGTTCTGATGGCACTGGAGCTGGACTCGATCACCGTCCGCTATGGACAGGCGGTGGCGGTGTCGGACGTGTCGTTGTCCGTGGCGGACGGCGAGGTCGTGGCGCTGCTCGGGCCGTCCGGGTGCGGGAAGTCGACGTTGCTGCGCACGGTCGCGGGGTTGGAGAAGCCGTCTTCCGGTGCGGTGCGGTGGGATTCCGCCGACCTGGCGGGAGTTCCGGTGCACCGGCGCGAGTTCGGGCTGGTGTTCCAGGACGGGCAGCTCTTCCCGCACCGGACGGTGGCGGGCAACGTCGCGTTCGGGCTGCGGATGCGGGGAGTGGAGCGGGAGGAGCGCGACAAGCGGGTGCTGTCGTTGCTGGAGCTGGTGGGGCTTGAGGGGTACGCCGGCCGCCGCGTGACCCAGCTGTCCGGCGGTGAGCAGCAACGGGTCGCGCTGGCGCGGGCGTTGGCGCCGTCGCCGCGGTTGCTGCTGCTGGACGAGCCGTTGTCGGCGCTGGACAGGGCGTTGCGCGAGCAGCTCGCCGTCGACCTGGCGCGGCTGCTGCGGGAGGCGGCGACGACGGCGTTGGTCGTGACGCACGACCACGACGAGGCCTTCACGCTGGCCGACCGCGTGGCGATCATGTCGCGCGGCCGGATCGTGCAGGTCGGGCCGCCCGCGGAGGTGTGGTCGTCGCCGGTCGACGTGGAGACGGCGAAGTTCCTGGGGTGCAGCAAGTTCGTGCCCGGCTCGTTCGTGGGGCTGGACGTCGAACGGGTCGGGTTGCGCGCCACGGCGTTGCGGGTCGACCCGGACGGGCTGCTGGAGGGCACGGTGCTGGAACGCGTGCACCGGCGCGACCACGTGCGGCTGCTCGTGGAGATCGGCGGCGAGGAGTACGAGGCCGTGGGACCGGTGTCGGTGGGGGACCACGTGCGGCTCGCAATCGACTTGGACGGCGTCGCGCGCGTCGGGTAGTCATTGGGCCTCATGGGACTTCTCGAAGGACGGGTCGCGCTGGTCACCGGCGTGAGCAGGCGGCAGGGCATCGGTCACGCGATCGCGTCCCGGCTGCGCGGGCTGGGCGCCGAGCTGTTCGTGCAGCACCACGTCCCGCACGACGAGGCGCAGCCGTGGGGTGCGGACTCCGTGGACGAGGTGCTGGCCGGACTCGGCGCGCGGGGGCTGGGTGCGGACCTGGCCGACCCGGACGCGCCGGAACGGGTGGTGGCCGCGGCCGTCGAGGAGCTCGGACGCGTCGACGTGCTGGTGTGCAACCACGCGCGGTCCGGTGGTGACGGGTCGCTGGCCGAGGTGACGGCCGAGATGCTCGACGGGCACCACGCGGTGAACACCCGGTCGTCGATCCTGCTGGCGCAAGCGTTTGCCCGCAGGTGGGACGGGGACTCGGGTGGGCGCGTCGTGTTCCTGACGTCCGGGCAGAACCTCGGGGCCATGCCCGGCGAAGTCGCCTACGCGGCGTCGAAGGGGGCGCTGGCGGCGGTCGTGACGACGCTGTCGCACGAGCTGGCCGGCCGGGGCATCACCGTCAACGCGGTGAACCCCGGCCCCACCGACACGGGGTGGGCGGGGCCGGAGCTCGCGGACTTCGTGGCCGAGCGGATGCCGTCGGGGCGCTGGGGCCTGCCGGACGACGCCGCCCGGCTGATCTCCTGGCTCTGCACCGACGACGCCGGGTGGATCACCGGTCAGGTGATCAACAGCGAGGGCGGCTTCCGGCGCTAGTCCTTCTCGGCGCTAGTTGTCCTTCGTGATCAGGCGGATCGCCGCCAGACCCGTGCCGATCAGCAGGTAGCAGCCCGCGAGCAGCGTGCTGTCCCAGATCTGGTCGAGCGGGATCGGGTCGCGCATCACGTCGATCAGCCCGGGGAACCCGGTCGTGATCAGGAACGGGTGCAGCCAGTCCAGCGACGAGAACTGCCCGAGCACCTGGAACACGATGATCGTCGTCATCGTCGCCGCCTGCACGACCAGCGGGTGTTCGGTCGCCGAGCTGACCGCGAGGGCCACCGCGCCGATCGACACCATCTGGAAGGTCACCAGGACGACGAACAGGGCGATGCGCAGCAGGCCGTCCGCGGTCGAGAGGGTCGTGCCGGACAGCGTCATCATGCCGTCGGTGCCGAGGAACGCCGTGCCGGCGATGATCCCGACGACGGCCATCAGCGTGACGGCCACGAGCGACATCGCGGTGAGCCCGAACAGCTTCACGAACAGCAGCCGCACTCGTGACACCGGCGCGACCAGCAGGCCGCGCAACGTGCCGTGCTGCGCCTCGCCCGCGAGCCCGTCCGCCGCCCAGATCGACGCCACCAGCGGCAGCAACAGGTTGAGCGACAGGAACAGCGTGAAGATCGGCACGACCATGCCGTTGCCCTGCAGGATCGCGGCGAGCCCCGGCCCGCCGCCACCCTCGTCGCCGCCGGCCGTCCAGATGCCGAAGCTGATGATGATCGGCACCAGGGCCAGGCCGAACAGCCCGATGAGCGTGCGAGGCCTGCGCAGCATCCAGCGCACCTCGGAACCGAACTGACGCGTGAGCATGGTCATCGCGAGCCCCCGTCCAGCGTGTCCACGGCGGACATCCCGCGTTCGGCCTCCTCGGCCTCGGTGAGCCGCGCGAACAGCTCCTCCAGGCCCGTCTTCCAGCGCGTGGCCTCGAAGACCTGCACGCCCGCCTTGACGAGCGTCTCGATGACCTGCGGCGCGCTCGTCCCCGCGAGCTCGATGCGCAGACCGTCGTTCAGCGGCCGGGCGGAGATCTTCGCCTGCCGCAACGCGCTGAGCGCCGTCTCGACGTCCGGCGTGATCACCTGGAGCGCCGACCCGCCCGCTTGGAGCAGCTCGGTCAGCTCCCCCTGCGCCACCACGGTGCCGCGGTGCAGCACCGCGACGTGCGTGCAGGTGGCCTCGACCTCGCTCAGCAGGTGGCTGGAGACGACGACGGTGCTGCCGGCCGCGTGCAGCTCCGCGATGATCTTGCGAATCTCGCGGGTGCCCGCCGGGTCGAGGCCGTTGGTCGGCTCGTCGAGCACGACCAGCTTGCGCGGCACGAGCAACGCCCCGGCGAGGCCGAGACGCTGCTTCATGCCGAGCGAGTACCCCCGGTACCTGCGGTGGGCCGCCTGGGCGAGCCCGACGCGTTCGATCGCGTCCTCCACGGCCTGCTTGATCTGCTTCTTCGGCAGGAGTGGTTCGAACGCGGCACAGCGGACGAGGTTCTCCCGCCCGCTGAGGAACGGGTGGAACCCCGGACCCTCGACCAGCGCGCCCACGTGCGGCAGCGACTGCTCGGCGCCCTCCGGGAGCGGCCTGCCGAGCAGTTCGATCTCCCCCTGCGTGGGGCGGACCAGGCCGAGCAGCATCCGGATGGTGGTCGTCTTGCCCGACCCGTTGGGGCCGAGCATGCCGAGCACCGCTCCTTCCGGCACTTCCAGGTCCACGCGGTCCACGGCGACCGTGCTCCCGTACTCCTTGCGCAGACCCCTGGTCCGCGCGGCGACGGCGCTCTTGGTGGGCGCTGTCACCGGCGCGCTGGTCGAGGTGGTCACTTCACCTGTCCGATCGTGTCGAACAGCACCTGCTCGGGCACGGCGCCCGCGACGACCCGGCCGTCGTCCGCGATCAGGACCGTCGCGACCTTGGTCGTGAACAGCTTGCCGCTGCCCCAGCTGCCGCTGACCTTCTTCGTGAACCGGTCGACCAGGCCCTGCGCCTCAGCCGGGACCTGCGTCATGGCCTGGGCGGGAATCCTCGCGCCGACGACCGTGTCCCAGCCCGTGCCGAAGACCTGCGGGTTCTCACCCTGCAGGGCCTGATCGAGGCCGAGCTCCGGCTTCGAGCCGCGCTGCTGCTCCTTGGCCTCCGGAGTGGTGACCTTGGCGCCCGACGGCGGCGTGAACTCGAACAGCTTCGAGTCCTGCGGCCCGACGTTGATCTCCCGGAAGCCGACCGTGCCGGCCGGTTCCGCGGTGCCGTTGGTCAGGACCGCGACGCGCAGCGGCATCTTGAGCTCGGAGTCGACGGCGATCCGCACCTCGCGGACCAGCGTCTTCTCGCTGGCCTTGGGGGTCAGCACGAGCTCGTAGGCGGCACGGTTCGCGACGCGCGCGGTGCCGTCGACGCTGATGTCGCTGAACTCCTTGGTCTTGCCGACGATCTCCCTGGCCGCGGCGGCCGGGTCGACCGCCTTGTTCTCCCGGCCGGGCTCGGACTTGTCGCCCTTGTCGCCCCGGTGCTCCGACTTCGTGACCTCGTTGTCGGCGGAGTTCCACGACCAGGTGGTCGTGCCGTCGTCGACGACGGTCTGCTCGGACTGGCCGTTGGGCAGGGCCAGGCGGACCTTGCCGTTGCCGTCGGTCCAGATCCGGGCGCTGTGCTTGCCGTCGGCCAGCTGCGGGATCTCGGAGATCGCCGGGAGGCCGAGCTTGTTGTCGACCTCCACGGTGCCGCCGAACGCTCCCGGCTTGCTGGTCAGGACCTGCTCGACGAGGGTCTCGGCCGAGACCTGCGGAAGTGATGGTGGCTGGCCTGCGCCTGCCGGCATGGCGAGCAGGCTCAGGCCTGCCGCACCGGTGACCACCACGGCTGCTGACGCGGCCAGGGTCACCTTTCGCTTGTTCATCTTGTGGTCCCCTCCTCCAAGGGCTTGTGGTTACAGCTTGGGGGGAGGTTGCTGAGATGGTGCTGAGACTGGGTCTAGCTGCGGGTTTTCGGGTTGCGGGTGATCTTTTGGGTGGGTTTTCGGGGTGACCCTTAGGGGATGGTTGGCTGGGTGGCGCGTCGGTTGCTTGGCGTTCCCCGGTTGCGTTGGCGGGTTCCTGTTGGGTGCTTTTCCCTGGGGGCGCTGCCCCCAGACCCCCGGCAATCTCTTGGGTTCTAGTGGTCGTTGCAACGCCTGAGTTGTTCAGGGGTTGTGATGTTCGAGATCCGGGAGGATCGCTCGAGGCGCGGGCGGCTGGATCGGGAACGCGCCACATATCTTGATCTTGTGGCGAGTGGTGTGAGCAGTCGGGAGGCGTGCCGGGTCGTCGGCGTCAACTACCGGACCGGGAAGCGGTGGCGTCACGGCCGGCCGCGGTCGAGATGGAACAGGGCGGCGCCGCCGATCACCGAGATGGCGGCGAGGCCGCGTGGCAGGTTCTTGAACGAGGACGAGCGGATCGTGATCGCTGACCGCCGCCGGGCGGGTGTCTCGATGCGGCAGATCGCGGCCGAGCTGGGCCGGGAGTGCTCGACGATCAGCCGGGAACTGCGGCGCAACGCTCACGAACGCACCGGTGACTACCGGCCTCATGCCGCCCACCGGCGAGCCCAGTCTCGCCGGCCGCGGCCGAAAACCGGCAAGCTCGCCGCGAATCCCGTGCTGCGTCAGGCCGTGCAGGACGGGCTGGACCTGAGGTGGAGCCCGCAGCAGATCGTGGCACGCTTACGCCGCGACTTTCCTGACCGGCCGGAGCTGCACGTGGTCCACGAGACGATCTACCAGGCCCTCTACGTCCAAGGACGCGGTGAACTGCGCCGCGAACTCACCGCCGCGTTGCGCACCGGCCGGACGCTGCGCCGACCGCGCCGCCAGGCCCAGCAGCGTGTTCCGCGGATGGCCACACCGATGATCATGATCAGCGAACGCCCCGCCGAGGCCGACGACCGCGCGGTCCCCGGCCACTGGGAAGGCGACCTGATCATCGGCAAGGACAAGAAATCCGCCATCGGCACCCTGGTCGAACGCGCCACCCGCTACGTCATGCTCGTGCACCTGCCGGCCGGACGCACCGCAGACGTCGTCCGCGACGCGCTGATCGACACCGTCCAGGCCCTGCCCGCCCACCTCTGGCGGTCGCTGACCTGGGACCAGGGCGCCGAAATGTCCAGCCACGCCGGGTTCACCATCGCCACCGACATCCCGGTCTACTTCTGCGACCCGCACAGCCCCTGGCAACGCGGCAGCAACGAAAACACCAACGGCCTGCTGCGCCAATACTTTCCCAAAGGCACCGACCTATCAGTCCACAGCCGCGACCACCTCGACGCCGTCGCGGCCCAGCTCAACGGCCGCCCACGCGAAACACTCGGCTGGGACACCCCAGCCGAACGCATGACTACGCTCCTCACCGAAACCAGTTGACCACCCGCGTTGCAACGACCCCTGGAATCCACCAGATTGCCGGGGGTCTGGGGGCAGCGCCCCCAGGTGGAAGCACGCAA
>NZ_DASVFL010000224.1:0-52398 GCF_036380075.1 Lentzea sp.
ATAAGGATCGTTGTGATCGCTCCAGACGGAATATGTCTGGCAATCTGGTAAAACTACTCAAAGGAATACTCCTGACGAGGAGTATTCATATTACTGGCTGTGTTTCGGCACGCTGTTGAGTTCTCAAAGAACACGCGCTCACCGCAGCTCATCTCCGAGGAGAGTCACTTCCGGGGCTGTGTCAGGCTTAAAAGTCTTGTGCCGCACTCCGTTCCGGCTGTGTTTCCCGGCCCGTTCCGTGCTGACATGGAGAAATTTACACGGGCCGTGTACGAGATCCAAATCGGGGGTCACGTACGGCGTAACCGCAGGTCAGACAGTGCGCAGATGGCTCAAACCCGCCAAGATCGACGCATACTGTGACCGGCGCCACGCCAAAGATCTTGTATCCGGTCCTACCGAGGGGCCACGGGCAGGTGCACGGTGACCGAGAGACCACCGGTCGGCACGGCCACTGCCTGCGCAAACCCGCCATGAGCAGCCACCGCGGCGCGCACGATCGAGAGTCCCAGACCCGTGCCGGACTGCGACGTGCGGTCCTTGACCCCGCGGCGGAACGGCTCGAACAGCTCCTCCACGCGGTCTGGCGGGATCAGCTGACCCGACGACGACACCCGCAGCACCGACCACTGCGACCCCGTCTCGACCACGGTCTCGATCCACCCGCCGACGTGGTTGTGCCGGACGGCGTTCTCCAGCAGGTTCCCCGCGATGCGCTCCAGCAGGGCGGGATCCCCGACCGCGAGCGCCGGCACGCACCGGAACACCGTGCGCAGGTTGCGCGCCTCTGCCTCCGCACGCACCGCCTTCCACGCGGACTCGACGACCGCGGACAGGTCGACCGGCTCACGCACCGCGAGACCCACACCGTCCGTGCGCGCGAGCAGCAGCAGCGCCGACACCAACTGCTCGGCACGCTCCCCCGCCGCACGGACGACTCCGGCCATGCGACGCAGTTCTTCGACGTCGGCATCCGGATCGGACAGCGTCACGTCCAGCTCCGTGCGCACGACCGAGAGAGGAGTGCGCAGTTCGTGCGATGCGTTCGCCACGAACCGGCGTTGCGAGTCGAAGGCGGCTTCGAGCCGGTCGAGCATGGAGTCGAACGTGTCCGCGAGCTCCGCGACCTCGTCGCGCGGACCCTCCAGCCGCAACCGCGACGCCCCCAGAGACTCGGCCGACAACTGGCGTGCGGCACCCGTGACGTCGTGCAGCGGTTTCAACACACGGCCCGTGAACGTCCACGCGAGCACGGCAGCGGCCACCACCATGCACGCGAACGCGATGATCCCCGCGCGCAACAGGTCCTGCCGTGCGGCGACGGTCAGCGCGTCGGTCAGCGTCTTCACCGTGACGGTGACACCGTCCACGGTGACCTGGGTGTCGGAGGGGAACGAGGGCGACGAGTCGAAGACCCGCCCGACCAGCGTCCACCCGAGGAAGAGCAGGACAGCACTCACCACCGCGACCAGCGCGGTGGTGAGGAGCGTGATCCGGAGGCGGAGCCCCGGTCCGCGCCTTCGCATAGGTCAGTCCTCAGCGGATCCGTTCGACGCACTCGGCACCCGGTAGCCGGAGCCCACGACGGTGTCGATGATGCCCGGTTCGCCGAGCTTCTTGCGCAACGTCATCACGGTGACGCGCACGGTCGTGGTGAACGGGTCGGCGTTCTCATCCCACACCCGCTCGAGCAGCTCCTCACTGCTGACGACCGACCCCTTGGCCGCGAGCAGCACCTCGAGGACGCCGAACTCCTTGCGCGTCAGCTCGATCGGCTGCCCGCCGCGCGACACGGTGCGCCGCGCCGGGTCCAGCTCGACGTCCTGCGCGGACAGCACGGGCGGCGTCGCCGGCGTCGCGCGCCTGGCCAGCGCCCGCACGCGCGCGACCAGTTCGGGGAACGCGAACGGCTTCGCCAGGTAGTCGTCGGCGCCGAGCGACAGCCCGGACACGCGGTCCTCGATCGAGCCGCTGGCCGTGAGCATCATGACCCTGGTGAGCGCGCCGGAGCTGAGGATCTCCTTGCACAGCTCGTCGCCGGACATCCCCGGCAGGTCGCGGTCGAGCACGACGACGTCGTACCGCGTGACGGTCGACTTCTCGTGCCCGGTCTCGCCGTCGTAGGCGACGTCCACGGCCATGCCCTCGCGCCTCAGGCCGCGAGCGATCGCGTCGGCCAGAGGTGCCTCGTCCTCGACAACCAGAATCCGCACGCCACCAAGGTGCCACATCGACCTGAGACCACGCTTAACGACACCTTCACGCGAGCTGTCGGGGCTGTCCGCGCTGGTGGTGGGCGCGCAGGACGCCGAGCAGGCGGGTCAGCTCCCGCCGGTCCGGTCCGGGCCGCGGCCCGAGCAGCCGGTCCTGCGCCTGGACTGCGTCGCGGTCAGGACCTGCGGGCCGGCCGGTCCACCACGACGGTCGAGGCGGCCTGCAACGCGCGGAGCTCCAGCAACGCCGGGTGCTCCTCCGCCAGCCGTGCCGCGTTGAGCAACGACCGCAGCGCCGCCGTCTCGCCGCGGGCCCGTTCCAGCGCGGCACGTCCCTCGGACGCCGCCACCAGCTCGGCCAGTGCCGCCCGCCGCAGCTCACCCGGCATGACGACGTCGCGGACGGCCACGTCGGACACCGTGATGCCGAGCTCGGCGGCACGGGTGGCCACACCGGCCAGCACCTCGGCGGCGATCGCGTCACGTTCGGCATCGACGGCGGAGTGTGCGCGCGTCAGCACCGCACCGCGCAACGCCAGCTGCACGGCCGTGTAGAGCTCAGCTTCAGGACCGGCCGACGCCACCACGAACGTCGTCGGCGCGGACACGGCCCAACGCACCACCACGGTCACACGGACCAGCACGCCGTCAGAGGTCGGCACGTCCTGTGCGGCCGGGGTCATCGTGCGCGGACGGACGTCGACGCGCTCCACGACAACGTGACGCGGGAACCTGTGCTGACCGGGCTCCACCTCGCCCGCCAGCACACCGCGGTCGAACCGGACTCCCCGCTCCCACGGGAACAACGTGTGCTTCATCGTCTCCACCTCCGTCCAGGCAGACCACGACCCCGGCCGGCGGGGCTCGGAGCGGGAGTCCGGAAGGGACTCGCAGAGCTCGTCGCCCCCGTGTGCGACCGGGGTCGTGGCGTTCAGGATTTGAACCTGGTGCATTGCAGCGCCAAGCGCCTGCCCTGACAGCGGAACCCTGGCGAGGAAGTCCTGCCGGGCCGCCTGAGCGGGCGCGTCGGTTAGGTTAGCCGACCTACTTCTCCGCGGGCGCGTCCATTTCCACGGGCAGGCGCTCCAGCCGGGCGGCCCACTCCGTCACGCGACGGGCCACGTCCTGCGCGGTGATGCCGCACAACGCCAGCACCTCTCCCCGCGAGCCGTGGTCGTGGAACTGCTGTGGCAGAGCGATGTCGCGCAACGGCACGTCGACGTCGGCGTCGCGCAGAGCGGCCGCCAGCGACGAACCGAAGCCGCCGTGCCGGCCGCCGTCCTCGACGGTCACGACGAGCTTGTGCGACGCGGCCATCTCGACGAGGTCGGACGACATCGGGTAGATCCACCGCGGGTCGACGACCGTCACGCCGATGCCCTGGTCCTCCAGCCGCTGCGCGGCTTCGAGCCCGAGCTCGCCCAGCGCGCCGACCGTCACCAGCAGCACGTCGTCGCCCGACCGCCGGAGCACGTCGACGGATCCCACGCGCTCCAACGCCGGCAGGTCGCCGCCCACCGAGGCCTTGGGGTAGCGGATCACGGACGGCGCGTCCGAGATCTCCACCGCCTCGCGCAGCTCCTCGGTCAGCGTCGCGGCGTCCCGCGGCGCCGCCACGTGGACTCCGGGGACGACGCCGAGGATCGACATGTCCCACATGCCGTGGTGCGACGCGCCGTCCGGGCCGGTGACGCCGGCGCGGTCCAGCACGACCGTGACGCCCTGCTTGTGCAGCGCCACGTCCATGAGCAGCTGGTCGAACGCCCGGTTGAGGAACGTCGCGTAGACGGCCACGACCGGGTGCAGACCTCCGATGGCCAGACCGGCGGCGGAGGTCAGCGCGTGCTGCTCGGCGATGCCGACGTCGAAGAACCGCTCGGGGAACGCCTTGGCGAACGCGTCCAGGCCCGTCGGGCCCTGCATCGCGGCGGTGATCGCCACGACGTCGGAGCGCTCGCGGCCGATCTCCACCAGCGAGTCGGAGAACACGTGCGTCCAGGTGCGGCTGGACGGCTTCAGGTCCTCGCCGGTGATCGGATCGATGACGCCGGTGGCGTGCATCTGGTCGGCCTCGTGGTTCTCGGCCGGCGCGAAGCCCATGCCCTTGCGGGTCACGGCGTGCACGATCACCGGGCCGCCGAACGACTTCGCGCGCTGCAGAGCGGACTCCAGCGTCGAGATGTCGTGGCCGTCGACCGGGCCGATGTACTTGAGACCGAGGTCCTCGAACATCGCCTGCGGCGCCAGCGCGTCCTTGATGCCGCGCTTGGCGGCGTGCAGGGCGGCGTAGAGCGGCTTGCCGAAGATCGGCGTCTGCTGCAGGGCGCTCTTGCCCTTCTCCAGCACCCGTTCGTAGCCGGGGCGCAGGCGCAGCGACGACAGGTGGTCCGCGAGACCGCCGATGGTCGGCGAGTACGAGCGGCCGTTGTCGTTGACGACGATCACGACCGGGCGGGTGCTGTCCGCCGCGATGTTGTTCAGCGCCTCCCAGCACATGCCGCCGGTCAGCGCGCCGTCGCCGACGACCGCGACCACGTGGCCGTGGGCGCCGTTGATCTGCTTCGCCTTCGCCAGGCCGTCGGCGTACGACAGCGCCGTCGAGGCGTGCGAGCTCTCCTGCACGTCGTGCTCGGACTCCGACCGCGACGGGTAGCCCGACATGCCGCCCTGCTGGCGCAGCCGGTCGAAGCCGTCGCGGCGGCCCGTGACGATCTTGTGCACGTACGACTGGTGACCGGTGTCGAAGACGATCGGGTCCTGCGGCGAGTCGAAGACGCGGTGCAGCGCCACGGTCAGCTCGACGACACCCAGGTTCGGGCCCAGGTGCCCGCCCGTCTTGGACACCTTGTCGACCAGGAAACGCCGGATCTCCCCGCACAGCTGCGACAGCTGCGCCTCGTCCATCCGTTTCAGATCAGCTGGTCCGTGCACGGACTCCAGCAGGGTCACCACGCCCACCTCACTCCTGAAGACTGCGGCTCAGTCTACGGAGACTCGACTGAGACGCATGGTCAGCGCGTCTCAGGTACCAGCAGCGCGACGCACTCGACGTGGTGGGTCATCGGGAACGCGTCGAACGCGCGAAGATCAGCCAGCCGGTACCCCTGAGCAGTGAATTCCGCCAGGTCACGCGCCAGGGCTGCTGGGTCACAGGCGACGTAGACGACCCGCTGGGGGCGGCGCCGTGCGACTTCAGCCACAACGACCTTGCCCGCACCCTTGCGAGGGGGGTCCAGCACGACCACATGCGGGTCCTCGACGGGCAGCCGGCGCGTCACGGCGCGCTCCACCTTGTCGGCCACGAACTCGACCTGGGTCATGCGGCGGAGGTTGCGCCGGCCGTCTTCCACGGCACCGGGGAAGGACTCCACGACCAGCACGGACCCGGTCTCGCCGACCTGCCGGCCGAGCACCGACGCGAACAGTCCCGCGCCGCCGTAGAGGTCCCACGCGCGCTGGCCCGGCCCGGCGGCCGCCCACTCCCCCACGACGGACGCGAACGTGTCCGCGGCCGCGGGGTGGATCTGCCAGAACCCGTCGGCGGAAACTCGCCACTTTCGTTGGGCGGCGGTCTCGACGGCCGTACCGGTTCCGGCGCGTCGCACGGTGTGTCGGCCGCGCACCTCACCCACATGACGGTTGCCGTCACCGTCCTGGACGATCGTGAGCTCCTGAGCCCGCCACTTCCTGTCGGCCACCGCCTCGACCATGCCCGGCCGGCTGATCACGCAGTGGTCGACGGGGATCACATCGTGGGAACGCAGGCCGCGGAACCCCGGCCTCCCGTCGCGGTCGACGGCCATCCGGATCCGCGTCCGCCACTCCAGCGGGCCGCCCGGCAGCGCCTCCACGACGACGTCCCGCTCGATCTTGGCGAGGCGCGCCAGCTGCTCGCGGACCACGTGGGCCTTGAGCTCGCGCTGCGCGTCCCACGCCACGTGCTGGAAGTCGCAGCCGCCGCACATCCCCGGTCCGCTGAACGGGCACGGCGCCTCGACGCGGTCCGGTGACGGCGTGAGGATCTCCACGGCGTCCGCACGGCAGAACGACCCGCCGTTGTCCTCGTACACCGACGCCACGACGCGTTCGCCAGGCAGTGCGTGGCGCACGAACAGGACGCGCCCCTCGTGCCGTGCGACGAAGTGCCCGCCGTGAGCGACGGGTCCTACCTCCACCTCGAACGTCGATCCGGTCCAGTCTTCCTTGGCCGAGCTCATCGGTCGTCAAGTCCCCTTCGGACAGCGCCGGGCGCGATGACGTCCTTGTCCTTGACCTTCACCGAGGACTCGAGCTGCCAGGGCACGCTCGTCACCATCACTCCCGGCTGGAACAGCAGCCTTCCCTTGAGCCGCAACGCGCTCTGGTTGTGCAGCAGCTGCTCCCACCAGTGGCCGACGACGTACTCGGGGATGAACACCGTAACAACGTCGCGCGGGTTGTCCGACTTGACTCTCTTGACGTAGTCGAGGACGGGCCGGGTGATCTCGCGGTAGGGCGACTCGATGACCTTGAGCGGGATCTTGAAGTTCTCCTTCTCCCACTCGAGCACGAGCCTGCGGGTGTCGCCGTCGTCGACGTTGACCGTGACGGCCTCCAGCACGTCCGGACGCGTGGCCTTGGCGTAGGACAGCGCGCGCAGCGTCGGCATGTGGAGTTTCGAGACGAGCACCATCGCGTGGTTGCGCGCCGGCATCGTGCGGACGCGCTCCTGCTTGCGCAGCTCCTCGGCGACGGTGTCGTAGTGCTTGCGGATGGCGGTCATCAAGGCGTAGATGGCGGCCATCGCGGCGATGGCGATCCACGCGCCCTTGGTGAACTTCGTGATGAGCACGATGATCAGCACGGTCGCCGTCAGCGCGAGACCGAAGGTGTTGATCATCTGCGAACGGCGCATCCGGGTGCGCGCCTGGGCGTCGGTCTCGGTCTTGAGCAGCCGCTGCCAGTGCTTGATCATGCCGAGCTGGCTGAGCGTGAACGACACGAACACGCCCACGATGTAGAGCTGGATCAGCCGGGTGACCTCGGCGTCGAACGCGATCACCAGCACGACCGCGAACCCGGCGAGGAACAGGATGCCGTTGGAGAACGCCAGCCGGTCGCCGCGGGTGTGCAGCTGGCGCGGCAGGTAGCGGTCCTGCGCGAGGATCGAGCCGAGCACCGGGAAGCCGTTGAACGCGGTGTTCGCGGCGAGCACCAGGATGAGCGCGGTGACGCCCGCGATGAAGAAGAAGCCGGGCGGGAAGTTGTCGAAGACGGCGTGGGCGATCTGCGCGACCATCGTCTTCTGCTCGTAGCCCGCCGGGGCGTTCGTGATCTGCTGGGCGGGGTACTCGGCGATCCGCACGTCGGTGAGCTGGGCGAGGATGATCAGGCCCATCAGCATGACCACCGAGATGGTGCCCATCAGCAGCAACGTGGTCGCGGCGTTGCGGGACTTGGGTTTGCGGAACGCGGGCACGCCGTTGCTGATCGCCTCGACACCGGTCAGCGCGGCGCAGCCGGAGGAGAACGCGCGCAGCACCAGGAACACGAACGCGAGTCCCATCAGGTGGTCGGACTCGGCGTGGATCTCGAGGCCCGAGCTCTCCGCGCGCATCTCGTCGCCCAGGACGAACCCGCGGAACAGGCCGTAGCCGATCAGGCCGAAGACGCCGATCATGAACGCGTAGACCGGGACGGCGAACGCGCTGCCGGACTCGCGGATGCCGCGCAGGTTCACCGCCGTCAGCAGCACGATGGCGGTGACCGCGAACTCCGCCTTGTGCGTCGCGACGAACGGGATCGCCGAGCCGATGTTGGCCATCGCCGCCGAGATCGACACCGCGACCGTGAGGATGTAGTCGACGAGCAGGGCGCTCGCCACCGTGAGCCCCGCCCTGCGCCCCAGGTTGACCGTCGCGACCTCGTAGTCACCGCCGCCGGACGGGTAGGCGTGCACGTTCTGCCGGTAGCTGGCGACCACCGTCAGCATGACCACGACGACGGCGACGCCCACCCACGGCGCCAGCGCGTAGGCGCTCAGACCCGCCACCGACAGCATCAGGAAGATCTCCTCCGGCGCGTACGCGACCGACGACATGGCGTCGGAGGCGAAGACCGGCAAGGCGATGCGTTTGGGCAGCAGGGTGTGCGCGAGGCGATCGCTGCGGAACGGCCGTCCGACCAGGAGGCGTTTGGCAGCGGTGGCGAGCTTGGACACGGCCAGAGCGTAAGGGGTCCGCTCACCGGGACGGGCTAATGCTCGGTAGGTTCTGCCCAGAGTTCGCCTGAGGAGGCATGTCGTGCACGTGGTGATCATGGGGTGTGGCCGGGTGGGGGCCTCCCTGGCCAGGGCCTTGGAGCGGCTCGACCACCAGGTCGCCGTGATCGACAAGGATTCGCAGTCGTTCCGCAGGCTGGGCAGCGACTTCCACGGCCAGCAGGTCGTCGGCAACGGGTTCGACCGCAATGTCCTGATCGAGGCGGGGGTCGAGCGCGCCGGAGCGTTCGCCGCGGTCTCCAGCGGCGACAACTCCAACATCATCTCGGCGCGGGTCGCGCGGGAGACGTTCGGCGTCGAGCACGTCGTCGCCCGCATCTACGACCACAAGCGCGCCGCCGTGTACGAACGCCTGGGCATCCCGACGGTGGCGACCGTGCCGTGGTCGACCGACCGGTTCCTGCGGATGCTGCTGCCCGAGGGCGCGGCGACCGCCTGGCGCGACCCGTCCGGCACCGTGGCGGTGCTGCCGATCGAGGTCGCCGAGTCGTGGGTCGGCCGGCCGGTGCGCGAGCTCGAAGAGGCGATCCGCGCGCGCGTGGCTTTCATCATGCGCTTCGGCACCGGCGTGCTGCCGGAGCACTCGACCGTCGTGCAGGCCGACGACACCATCTACGTGGCGGCGCTGTCCGGCACGATCACCGACGTCGCGACCGCGGCGCAGCAGGCACCGGAGGAGAGCTGATGCGGGTCGCGATCGCTGGCGCGGGCGCGGTGGGGCGCTCCATCGCGCAGGAGCTCGTCTCCGACGGCCACCAGGTGATGCTGATCGAGCGGGACCGGGCGCACTTCGACCCGAACTCCGTCGAGCAGGCCGAGTGGGTGCAGGCCGACGCGTGCGAGCTGTCCTCCTTGGAGGACGCGGGCATGCAGCTGTGCGACGTGGTGATCGCCGCGACCGGTGACGACAAGGTCAACCTCGTGGTGTCGCTGCTGGCCAAGACCGAGTTCGCGGTCCGCCGCGTCGTCGCGCGCGTGAACGACCCCACGAACGAATGGCTGTTCACCGAGTCGTGGGGCGTCGACGTCGCCGTGTCGACGCCACGACTGCTGGCGGCCATGGTCGAGGAGTCCGTGACGATCGGCGACGTCGTGCGGCTGCTGACGTTGCGGCAGGGCCAGGCGAACCTCGTGGAGATCACGCTCGACGAGTCGACGCCGTTCGCCGGCCGGGCCGTGTCCGAGCTGACGCTGCCGCGCGACGCGGCGCTGGTGACGATCCTGCGCGGCGGGCGGGTCATCGTGCCGCAGCCGGACGACACCCTGGAGGCCGACGACGAGCTGCTGTTCGTCACGACGGCCGCGGTCGAGCAGGACATCAAGAGGGCACTGGGTTACTAGCGCGCTTTCGTTGGCGCTGCGGTACTTCCTGCCCCACCACGTGACACGGCCGGTGCCCCCGAGGGGACACCGGCCGTCGTCGCGGTCAGCGGGTCAGTCTCGTGACGACCGGTCGCGCGCCTTCTGGCGGGCGTCGTCGTCGACCGAGCGCTGGAGCTCGTCCATGTCCGGCGTGAGCAGGTCGTCGGTCGTGCGGGCGAGCACGTCCTCCACCTCGGCCTCGGACGCCTCCTTCGCCGCCGCGGCCTCCTCGGCGGCCTTGAGGCGCTTGTCCGCGCGGCGGACCGCCCAGACGGTGGCGAGCAGGGCGATGGCCATCAGCGGGTAGCCCATCGCGAGGCGGGCCACGGCGAGCCAGCCGACCTGGTCCTCGTCGTAGAGCCAGCGCTGCACCACGAAGCGGGCGAAGAAGACGAGGGCCCACACGAAGGTCGCGATGTCGTAGTCGCGGACCGTGGCCTTGTCGTCGCGCCAGGAGCGGTCGCGGCCGTTGAGGAACGTCCAGATCACGCCGGCGAGCGGCCAGCGCACGATGATCGACAGCAGGAACGCGCTGCCGTACACGACGCTCTGCCAGATGCCGAAGAGGAAGAAGCCCTTGGCCTCGCCCGTCTTGTAGGCGATGAACGCGGCGATGCCCACGCCGAAGACGGCGGAGATCGCGGGCTGGATCGTTCCCTTGCGGACGGCCAGGACGACGCCGATGACGACGGCGGCGGCCAGTGAGCTGATGATCGCCGCCATGAGGTTCTTGGTGGCGAAGTTGACGATCACGAAGACGAGCACGGGCAGCGACGAGTAGAGCATTCCGCTCACGCCGCCCATCTGCTCGAGGACGGTGGGCTGCTTTTCTTCGGTCTCAGCTGAGGTCATGAAGCGTTCTGCAACTCGTAATAGGGGTTGTAGAGCACCTTGCGCCCGTCGCGCACGGCGATGCGGCCCCGGGCCTTGATCGTGCGACCAGGCTCGATACCCGCGATGCGACGGCGGCCGAGCCAGACGAGGGTGACGCCCTCGGTGCCGTCGTAGAGCTCCGCTTCCAGCGTGGCGGCCGCGTCGCGCGGGCAGAGCTCCACGCTGCGGAGCCTGCCGAGGACGGTGACCTCCTCGCCGGACCTGCAGTCGCACGCCTTCATCGCGCCGACGGCCTCCGCTTTCCGCGACAGGTCGTCCGCGTCGAGCTCGGCCACGTCGCTGGTCAAGCGACGCACCAAGCGGTGCCAATAGCCGCCCATCCCCGACTCCTGCAGTGCTCTGGTGGCCCAGTGGTGTGGACCGTCTGACAGTGAGGGTACGCAGGAGGCCGGACAATCTCGGGCGTGCCTTCCGAGACCGTCGTCCTGCTGCCCGGAACCGCCTCCGACGAGGTGTTTGTCCGAACCGTGTTCGCCGAGCCGTTGTCGCAGGTCGGCGCGGTTCTCGTCGCTCCGCGGGTCCGCACTCTGTGTGAACGGTTGACGGCACTCGACAACGCCTCCGCAGGCCACCCGATCGTGGTGGGCGGCGTCTCCCTCGGAGCGCACGTCGCCGCGCTCTGGGCGGTGCGGAACCCGGACAGGTGCGCGGGTCTGGTGCTCGCACTGCCGGCCTGGACCGGTGCCGCCGACGGCGCTCCCGCGGCACTCGCGGCCAAGGCGAGTGCACGGGTCGTGGCGGACCGGGGACTGGACGCGGCACTCGCGGGCACGACCGGCTGGTTGCACGACGAGCTCACGCGGGCGTGGCACGGCTACGGCGACGAGCTCGTGCCGCACTTCGAGGAGGCGGCCGAGTCGGTGGCGCCGACGCTGGACGAGCTGAGGTCGCTGACGGTGCCGGCCGGGATCGTCGGGTGCACCGACGATCCGGTGCACCCGGTCGACGTCGCCCGGAAGTGGGCGGAAGCGATCCCCGGGGCCGTGCTCACGACGACGACGTTGGACGCCTACCCGCGCGCACTGGGCGACGCGGTGCAGGCGTGGCAACGGGCGAAGGGCTAGCCCTGCTGCTGGATGTGCCGGGCGATCGCCTCCGGCAGCTCGACCGGCAGCGGGGTGCGGGGCGGCATCGGCTGCTCGCCGCGCACGACCACCGTGCCGCGCAGCATCTCGCGCAGCGCCTCGGAGTTCTGCGCGAAGTGCTCCTCGGGACCGGCAGCCACACCGCGCAGCATCCAGCGCGGACCGTCGACGCCGACGAAGAGGATCTGCACGCCCTGGTTGCGCGCCGTGATCTCCTCGCCCCACTCGCCGTTCTCGCGGTTGATGCGGGCGCCGTCCTCCTTCAGGCCCTGGATCAGCTCGGCGCCGACCTCCTTCCAGAGGCCGCCCGACTTGGGCGCGGCGAACGCGCTGACCGTCAGCTGGCCGACGGACGTGAGGACGTGCACCGCGCGCACGGACCCGTTCTGCTGGTCCATCTCGACCTGCAGCTGGGCCTCGTCCGGCATCGGCAGCAGCACCGATCCCAGGTCGAGCCGCTGCACGTCGTCACGGGGCGCCACGGTCGAGTCCCACGGGCCTTCGACGTCGTCGAAGTCCTCGTCGTGCTCAGGACCGGTCTCGACCGCTCCCGAGGTGTGACGACCGCGCTTGCGGCGCCTTCCGAACATGCCCTACCCCTCTGCATTCGTACGGGCGAGCACCTCGTGCCCGCCGGTCGAGCCGTAGCCTCCCGCACCGCGCTCCGTTTCCGGCAGCTCGGTGACCTCGCGGAACACCGCGTGCTCGACGCGTTGCACGACGAGCTGGGCGATCCGGTCGCCGCGCAGCAGCGCGATCGGCTCACGGAGATCATGGTTCACGAGGCAAACGCGGATCTCACCGCGGTAGCCGGAGTCGATCGTGCCGGGCGTGTTGACCACGCTCAGCCCTGCCCGCGCGGCCAGTCCCGACCTGGGGTGCACGAAGCCCGCGAACCCCTCGGGCAGCGCGATCGCGACACCGGTGCCGACGACGACGCGCTCGCCTGGTGGAATGACCACGTCCGACGTGGTGACCAGATCGGCGCCCGCGTCGCCGGGACGGGCGTAGGCGGGCACGGGAACCCCCGGATCGAGCCGGGTCAGCAACACCTCGACGCTGGACACGGCGGCCGAGATTACCCTGACGACGTGAGTGAGACTGCCGTGACCGCCACTACGACCTACCGCGAGCGCCTGTACGTGACGTGGTGGTTCTGGCCCCTGCCGCTGCTCGCGGCCGCGTTGCTGGCCGCCGAGATCCACATGGGCTTCCCCGGTGTGCGGTCCTGGCTGCCGTACGTGGTCCTGCTGCCGCTGACGGTCCTGCTGATCGTGCGGCTGGGCTCGACGAAGGTCGAGGTGGCCGGCGGTGAGCTGCGGGCGGGCGAGGCGCACATCCCCCTCGAGCTGCTCGGCGAGGCCGAGATCGTCGCCCCCGAGCACAAGCGCAGGACGATGGGCCCCGAGCTGGACCCGGCGGCGTACGTCGTGCACCGCGGCTGGGTCAAGCCGCTCGTGCGGGTGCGGGTGGACGACCCGGAGGACCCGACCCCCTACTGGGTGATCAGCACGCGGCACCCGGAAGAGCTCGTCGCCGCGATCAGGGCCTGAGAGAACACAACTGGGCGCCACCCGAGAGGGTGAGCGCCCAGTGGTTTCCCTGGGAGGACTGTCAGGCGCAGTCGCGGCAGATGTACACGCCGCCGTTGTCCTCGGCGAGCCTGCTGCGGTGGTGCACCAGGAAGCACTTCGAGCACGTGAACTCGTCGGCCTGCTTGGGCAGCACCTTGAAGGTGAGCTCCTCGCCGGACAGATCGGCGCCGGGCAGCTCGAAGTTCTCCGCGCTCGCGTCCTCGTCGACGTCGACGACGCCGGACTGCGTCTCGTTCCGCCGGGCCTTCAACTCCTCGAGGGAGTCCTCAGCGAGTTCGTCCGCCTCGCTGCGACGCGGCGCGTCGTAGTCGGTCGCCATCTTCTTCACCCCTGCGGTCTACGGAGACTGTTCGTGTCGCTGGTTAACGCTCCAGCGCCCTCTTTTGTGCCCCACGTCAAGGTGACGTAGGTCTCCCGCACCCAGAGCCAAGCCAACCCCCTCGACGTGACCGTCGGCTTGATCAATATGTGTGCGGAGCGCGCGAAGGGTAGCTCATTGGCCGAGTGCGCCCACATCGGGTTACCCCTTACCGACCGGACGGGTGACACAACCTTTCTACGCTGGACCGATACCCTGTGCGGGAGCACGTTCATCTCGGCGTGCACCGTGGCGCCGAGCCGGTACCGTCCTGACTGTGAGCAATCGGGCCGGTGCAGCGGGTCACGCACGCCGGAGCGCGCGGCAGCCGGGCAGGGCCTAGGCTGATCACAGGGGACGGATCACGGGGAGGGCTTCGAACGTGGGATCCGCATCGGGGAGCTTGACGCCTTACAAGAGGCGTCGGCCCGTGCCCGCGCTCGTCCTGTTCGCGGTGCTGTTGGTCAGCTCCGTGTTCGTCTGGGTGAAGGTGCTCGGCAGCGCGGGCGACGTGGACGCGGCCATCAGGTGCAACGCGCCGGGCGGTGTGACGGCGTCGGTCACCGCGGGAGCCGATCCCGCCGCCCCGTCGACGGCTCCGCCGCCGCCGCTGGGCACCGTGCTGGAGCACGACGCGCTCGACCGCACCACGCCGGTGCCGGTCGGCGAGGTCAACTTCAAGGTCGTCAACGCCTCGACGCAGCGCAACCACGCCAAGACCGTGGCCACGCAGCTCACCGAGCTCGGCCTCAAGCAGGCGGCCGACCCCGGCAACGACCCGATCTACCCGGCCGGTGACATGACCTGCCGCGGCCAGCTCCGCTTCGGCGCGCCCGGCGCGCAGGCGGCCAGGACGCTGTCCCTGCTGGAGCCGTGCCTGGAGCTCGTGCGCGACGACCGCCAGGACGCCACCGTCGACGTCGCCGTCGGCAAGAAGTTCGACGAGGTCAAGCCGAACGGCAACGCCCGCAAGGTGCTCGACCAGCTCACCGAGTGGGCGGCGCAGCAGCCGGAGCAGCAGGGAGGCCAGGTGGCCGCGGCCACCCCGCCGACGCTGAACCCGGACAACCTGGCCGGCGCGCGCGACGTGACCTGCTGACCTCTCCTCGTCTCACGAAGAAGGCCCCCGCCTCGGCGGGGGCCTTCTTCGTTGTGGCCGCGCATCTCGTCAACGTGGACCGAGGTGGTCAACATCGACTAGCCCTGTCGACATCGACCACCTCGGTCAACGTCGACTGCCCCCGTCGACATGGACTGCGGCGATCAACGTGGACCGCGTTGGTCAATGTTGATCCGGCTCGTCGACGTTGATTCGAGGTGGACGACGTCGACCCGAGGTCGACACGGCGATCCGGCGTCGACTCAGACCTTGCCGAAGCCGCACTCGACGAGCGCGCCGTACATCGCGTCGGCGATGCCGGGCGTCGCCGCGAACGTGGCGTCCTCCCCCAGCTCCGGCGACGACCCCGGCAGCCGCACGACGGCGCCGGCCTCGGCGGCGATCAGACCGCCGGCGGCCCAGTCCCACCGCCCGAGCGCGTGTTCCGCGTACGCGTCGAGCCGTCCCGCCGCCACCGAGCACAGGTCGAGCGACGCCGCGCCGGCGCGGCGCAGGTCGCGCACCCGCGTGGACATGCCGGCCCAGGTGTCGGCCTGGCGCTGACGGCGTTCCGGGCGGTAGGCGAAGCCGTAGCCCAGCAGTGAGAGCGACAGGTCGGTCGTCGCGGAGACGTGCAGCGGCTGACCGTCGAGGAACGCGCCGTGCCCGCGGGCGGCGGTCCAGACGCGGCCCGTCGCCGGCTCCACCACGGCGCCCACGACGGACTCGCCGTCGAGCTGCGCCGCGATCGACACGGAGTACCAGGGGATTCCGTAGAGGTAGTTGACGGTGCCGTCGATGGGGTCCACCACCCAGGTCAGGCCCTCGACGACCGAGCCTCCCTCCTCCTCGCCGAGCACCGGTTCGCCGGGGCGCAACTCGGACAGACGCGTCCGGACGAGTTGTTCCGAGGCGCGGTCGGCCTCGGTGACCACGTCGGTGGAAGTGCTCTTGGTGTCGAACGAGACGACGGCGGAAGCGCGCATGCGCTGAACAAGCGCTCCCGCTTCCAGTCCGACGGCAGTGGCGATGTCGACGAGCGGCCGGGGATCGAACACGACCGGTTCCCTCCTGCGTCACTAGCACGGGACTATCGGACGACGTCAGGCTAATGTCTGCGCACCACGGTTACTGAATCGAAGCCAGCAGGATCGAGTAGGAAGGACCACGGGGAATGGGCATCACCCGCGGGTTCGGTGTGGACATCGGCGGCTCCGGCGTGAAGGGCGGCCTGGTCGACCTCGAGGCAGGAGCACTGGACGGCGAGCGCATGCGGATCCCCACGCCTCAGCCCTCGACGCCGGAGGCGGTCGCGGAGGTCGTCGCCGAGATCGTCGAGAAGTTCCAGTGGGAGGGCCCTGTCGGCATCACGCTGCCGTGCGTAGTCAAGCACGGTGTCGCCCTCAGCGCCGCGAACGTCGACAAGGGCTGGATCAACTGCGACGCGCAGCACCTCTTCGCGGAGCGCCTCAAGCGCAAGCCGGAGGACGTCGTCGTGATGAACGACGCCGACGCGGCCGGCATCGCGGAGATGTCGTTCGGCGCGGGCATCGGCAAGGCCGGGTCCGTGGTGCTGCTGACGTTCGGCACGGGCATCGGCAGCGCGGTGTTCCTGGACGGCAAGCTCGTCCCGAACACCGAGTTCGGCCACCTCCAGGTCGACGGCCACGACGCCGAGAAGCGCGCGGCGGCGTCGGTGAAGGAGGAGAAGGACCTGTCCTGGGAGGAGTGGACCCCTCGCGTCTCGCGGTACATCAACGTGCTCGAGGACCTCATCTGGCCGGACCTGATCATCGCCGGTGGCGGCGTGAGCAAGAAGGCGCACAAGTGGTTGCCGTTGCTCAACGTCCGCACGGAGGTCGTGGCCGCGGCGCTGAAGAACGACGCGGGCATCGTCGGTGCCGCCTGGGCCGCCGCGCACGGCGTCCGGCCCTGAAGATGGTCACCGCGACCATTCGACACCGAAACGTGTCCGACCCGCCTTACTCGATCTAGCTGCGAGAACGCAGGTGGGAGCGCCTCGAAGCACCTCGGGGCGCAACACCGCGTCACCGACGTCGTTACAATGGAACGCACACCCGCCAAGCAAGATCGGCGGGGAGATCCCCTGAACTCTGGCGACCGAGGTTTCGCGCCCTCCGGTCCGCCTTGAACGACCGTCGCGAAAGGGCGTACGTGGCAGCCGCAGAAACCGCAACCCGACGCTCCAGCTCCGCCGCGAGCGCCGCCA
Source organism: Lentzea sp. (assembly GCF_036380075.1). Lineage (NCBI taxonomy): Bacteria > Bacillati > Actinomycetota > Actinomycetes > Pseudonocardiales > Pseudonocardiaceae > Lentzea > Lentzea sp. Next base: position 17,096 of record NZ_DASVFL010000224.1, read on the forward strand.
AGACGACCAAGGCGACCGCGGCCGGCGAGGCCGAGGAGAAGCCGAAGCGCAAGACGACCGCTGCGGCAGCGAAGAAGCCCGCAGCCAAGGCCCCGCGCAAGCCGGCCGGCAAGGCCGACCCCGCCGCGAAGGGCGCGACCAAGAAGGCCGACGGCGACGAGCCGGAGGACATGGAAGGCGCTCCCGGCGCCGAGGACCTGGTCGAAGACGTCGAGATCGTCGACGAGCCGGTCGTGGACGAGCCGGAGGAGGCGGAGGACCCCAAGAACGAGGGCGACTTCGTCTGGGACGAGGAGGAGTCCGAGGCCCTGCGCCAGGCGCGCAAGGACGCGGAGCTCACCGCCTCGGCCGACTCCGTCCGCGCCTACCTCAAGCAGATCGGCAAGGTCGCCCTCCTCAACGCCGAGGAGGAGGTCGAGCTCGCCAAGCGCATCGAGGCCGGTCTGTACGCGGCCGAGCGCGTGCGCCGCTCCGAGGAGGAGCAGGAGAAGCTCACCCCGCAGCTGCGCCGCGACCTGCGCTGGATCGTCCGCGACGGCGAGCGCGCCAAGAACCACCTGCTCGAGGCCAACCTGCGCCTCGTCGTGTCGCTGGCCAAGCGCTACACCGGCCGCGGCATGGCGTTCCTGGACCTGATCCAGGAGGGCAACCTGGGTCTGATCCGCGCGGTCGAGAAGTTCGACTACACCAAGGGCTACAAGTTCTCCACGTACGCCACCTGGTGGATCCGTCAGGCGATCACCCGCGCGATGGCCGACCAGGCCCGCACCATCCGCATCCCGGTGCACATGGTCGAGGTCATCAACAAGCTGGGCCGCATCCAGCGCGAGCTGCTCCAGGACCTGGGCCGCGAGCCCACCCCGGAAGAGCTCGCCAAGGAAATGGACATCACGCCCGAGAAGGTGCTGGAGATCCAGCAGTACGCGCGTGAGCCCATCTCGCTGGACCAGACGATCGGCGACGAGGGCGACAGCCAGCTCGGCGACTTCATCGAGGACTCCGAAGCCGTCGTCGCGGTCGACGCCGTGTCGTTCACGCTGCTGCAGGACCAGCTCCAGTCGGTGCTCGCGACGCTGTCCGAGCGCGAGGCGGGCGTCGTCCGGCTGCGGTTCGGTCTCACCGACGGCCAGCCGCGCACGCTGGACGAGATCGGCCAGGTCTACGGCGTCACGCGTGAGCGCATCCGCCAGATCGAGTCGAAGACCATGTCGAAGCTCCGCCACCCGTCGCGCTCGCAGGTTCTGCGCGACTACCTCGACTAGGTCATACCGGGACATACGCACGAAGCCCCGCACCGGTTCGGTGCGGGGCTTCGTCGTTTCGCGGAGGCGGGGAGAGCGCCGAAGATCTCGACCGTCCGGGCTCACTCACCGTGGCCGCGACACCACGGAAGTGGGCACCGAAGTGGGTGCGAACGGTCGCGGGGTGTCCACATGATCACGGTGTCGCGTCCGAATCGTGGGACGTTCGTGACCTGTTCGCTGCGGGCGGACAAGGGCAACCGATATCACACTCCCGGTCGCACGCAACCGACCGAACGGCCCGACCACACTGCTCCACCAGCGGGTTTTCCGTCGCTGAGCGTGCGTGTCAAGACGGTGAACCGGTGGCGAACGCAGGTGTGAGCCTGCTGCAGCCGGGTAAATCGCATAGTGACGCGAGTCGCCACGCACACGGGAACACTGACTAACGCCAAAACGTCTGTCAGAGTGGAGCCAGCGAGCACCTCGCACCAATCCAGGGGCGCTGTGGTCGCAGCTTGGTAAGAGGGCACCGGGACACTTCGTTCCGTTGCTGGGACGGAGGGAGATTCATCATGACTGCAGCACTCACCCGCCCCGAGTTGACCGCTGCCGACCGCTGCGACCGCTGCGGGGCTGCTGCCCAGGTTCGCGCTTTGCTCCCGTCCGGGGGCGAGTTGCTGTTCTGCGGGCACCACGCCCGGGCGCACAGTGAGAAATTGCGCGAACTCGCTGCTGAGATTCAGCAGGGCTGACTTCCACCCCACCTAGCCGCTCGGGGCGGGGATCCGCGAGGATCTCCGCCCCCTTCGCTTTCCAGGGGTCGTTACAGGGCGTCCAGGACCGGCTCGAAGGCCAGTTCCGCGGCGCCGACCAGTTTCGCGTCCCTGCCCAGCGGCGAGATCACGACCTGGGTGCCGCCCACCGCGCGGGACACGAGGCTGCGCTGTTGCACGGCGGTGCTCACCGACTCCACCACGGACGCGGGCAGCGCCGTGTAGAGGTCGCCGAGCACGACCAGCTGGGGTCCGAGGACGTTGACGATGTTCGACAGGCCCAGCGCGAGCCAGCCGGCGAACTCGTCCAGCACCGACGGGTCGTCCAGCGCCCGTAACGCCGCCACGACGGCACCGCGCGGGGCGTCGTCCGGCAGGCCGAGCGCCCGGCACAGCGCCGGTTCGCCGACCTCGGTCTCCCAGCAGCCGTCGCAGCCGCAGTAGCAGCGCAGGCCGCGCGGGTTGACGACCATGTGCCCCAGCTCGCCGACGTAGCCGCCGGAGCCCCGCAGCGGCTGTCCCGCCAGGATGACGCCGCCGCCGACGCCGACGTCCGCGGAGATGTAGACCACGTCCGAGGACTCCTGCGCGGCGCCGCGCACGTGCTCGGCCAGTGCGCCGAGCTCCGCGTCGTTGCCGACCTGGACCGGCAGCTTGAGCACCGCTTCCAGGCGTTTGCCGAGCGCCACGCCCGTCCAGTGCAGGTTCGGCGCCTCGTGCACGTGCCCGTCGAGACGTCGCACGACGCCCGGCACGGACACCCCCACCCCGACCGCGGTGACGTCGAGGTCGTCGGCCATGAGCCGCGCCGACTCGACGACGTGCGTGATGACCTCCCCCGGATCACGCGTCCGGTGCAGGTTCCAGCTGTCCCGCCCGAGGATCTCCCCTCCGAGGCCGACGAACCCCATCGCCACGTGCTCCACGCGCACGTCGATCGCGATGACGACGGCGGCGTGCGGCTGGGGCAGGACGAGCAGGGAGGGGCGGCCCGCTCCGCTGCGCAGAGCGGGCACGCGTTCGGCGACCACGCCGGCTTCGGCTAGGCCGTCCACCAGGGCCTTGATGGTGCTGCGGTTGAGCCCGAGCTCTGCCGCGAGCGACGCCCTGGTGGACGGACCGTCGACGTGCAGGCGGCGCAGCAGCGCCGTCCTGTTGTGCCTGCGGATCTCGTCGGGACGGGTGCCGGAGGTCGGTCCGGTCACCTCGTCAGCGAGCCGCGGTCGCTGCCCGGCGGCGGGACAGGGCGTCGACGCTCGCGGCGAGCAGCAGGACCAGGCCGGTCACGATGAACACGACGGCGGCGGGCTGCCGGAGCAGGCCCATGCCGTTCTGGATGATCGCGAGCACCGCGCCACCGATCACCGCGTCGCGCAGGCGGCCCTTGCCACCGAACAGCGACGTGCCACCGATGACGGCCGCACCGACCGACAGCAGCAGCGTGTTGCCGCCACCGGCGTTCGGGTCGACCGAGCCGACCTTCGACGAGTACACGATGGCGCCGATCGCGGCCGCCGAGGAGGCGATCACGAAGACGCTCATGCGGATGCGCTCGACGTTGATACCGGCGCGGCGCGCGGCTTCCTTGTTGCCGCCGACGGCGTAGACGTGGCGGCCGTAGCTGGTGCGGTCGAGCACGAACGTGCCGATCACCAGCAGCACGAGCACCAGCGGCACCACGTACGGCACGCCCTCGATGACGACGAGGTTGCTCGGCGCCCGGTTCAGCGACAGCGCGTAGGTGATGACGGCGGCCAGCACCGCGAGGGCGCCGATCTTGGCCAGCACCAGCGAGGTCGGCTGGGCCACGAGGCCCTTGCGCAGGCGGGAGAAGTGCCGGGTGAGCACGACCGCCGCGTAGCCGCCGACGGCCACGACGAACAGGACCCACGAGCCCACGAAGTTCAGGTTGCCGTTGGCGACGTTGAAGATCGTGTCGTCACGCAGGCCGAGCGTGCCGCCGTCGCCGATGAACTGCAGCACGACGCCGCCCCAGACGAGGAACAGCGCCAGGGTCACGACGAACGACGGGATGCCGACCCTGGCCACGAGGAACCCGGTGATGCAGCCGATCGCACAGCCGACGGAGACCGCCAGCAGCATCTCCAGCCAGGCGTTCGCCGGGATGCCGACCGCGGCGATCACCAGCGCGACCGCCGAGAGCGCCGCACCCGCCCAGATCTTCATGATCACGGCGAGCACGATCGCCAGCACCAGCAGGCCGCAGAACACGTAGAACACCGTGTCGCCCATGCCGCCGAGCAGGTTGCCGTTGTTGATCAGGTGCAGTGCCATCACCGCTGCGGTCACACCGGACGCGGTACCGGCGGACAGGTCGATCTCGCCGAGCAGCAGCACGAACACCAGGCCCATCGCGATGATGGTGATGCTGGCGCCCTGCTGGAGCAGGTTGGCGAGGTTGCCGAGGGTGAAGAACGTGTCGGACAGCGCGCTGAACACGATGAGCAGCACGATGAGCCCGAGCAGCGCGGGCAGCGAGCCGAGCTCGCCGCCGCGGACCCTGGCCCAGTAGTCGCGGACGGCCTCGCCCGTGGACTGCGACGTCGTGTCGATGCCGAAGTCGGAGATGGCGCCCTGCTGCGGGGTGTCCTGCGCGGGCGTCTCGGTGGTGTTGGTCATGCTCGCCTCTTCGGAACTCATCAGATCGTCGCCGCCTCGGGGCGGGCGATGCCCAGGTCACCGGAACGACCGGCGGTGATCAGCTCGACCACCTGGCCGTGCGTGACGTCCTTGGACCCCACGACGGCGGCCATGCGTCCGAGGTAGAGGCACGCGATCTTGTCGGCGACCTCGAAGACGTCGTTCATGTTGTGGCTGATCAGGACGACGCCCAGGCCCTGCTCCGCGAGCCGGCGGACCAGGTCGAGCACCTGCCGCGTCTGCGCGACGCCGAGGGCGGCGGTGGGCTCGTCGAGCAGCACGACCTTGCTGTTCCACAGCACGGCCTTGGCGATCGCCACGGTCTGGCGCTGACCGCCGGACAGCGACGACACCTGGGTGCGCACCGACTTGACCGTGCGCACGGACAGCGAGGCGAGCGTCTTGCGCGCCGCCTGCTCCATGTCGGTCTCGTCGAGCAGCCCGCTCTTGGTGCGTTCGCGGCCGAGGAACATGTTCTGGACGATGTCCAGGTTGTCGGCCAGCGCGAGGTCCTGGTAGACGACCTCGATCCCGAGATCCGCGGCGTCGCGCGGGCCCTTGATGTGCACCGGCTCGCCGTTGAAAAGAACCTCACCCGAGTCGGTGGGGTGGATGCCCGCGATGCACTTGACCAGCGTCGACTTGCCCGCGCCGTTGTCGCCGACGAGGGCGGTGACCTCGCCGGGGTTCACGACGAGGTCGATGTCGTGCAGGACGTGCACGGGACCGAAGCTCTTGTTGATGCCGCGCAGCTCGAGAATCGGCTCGCTCACTGGTTTTCCTCCGTGGTTACCACGCGTCTAGGGCGGGGCGCGGAGGTTCCGCACCCCGCCCTGACGCGAGTGGTCCTACTTGATGCCGAGCTCGGTGCAGGCGGCCTGGGTGTCGGCCACGCAGATCTCCGACGCCTTGACGAAGCCGGCGTCGACCACGGACTTGACCTTGTCCTTGGTGATCAGCTGGGCGGTGAGCAGCACGGACTTGACGTCGCGGTTGCCCTTCGTGTCCTTCGTCGTGCCCGACGCGAGGGCGTCGGCGGCGGCGGTGTCGCCCTTGGCGAGAGCGGCGGCCAGCTTCGCGGCGGCCTCGGCCTCGTCCTTGATCGGCTTGAAGACGGTCATGTACTGCTCACCGCGGAGCACGGCCTGCAGGCCGTCCGGGGTGGCGTCCTGACCGGTGACCGGAACCTTGCCGTTCAGGCCGACCTTCTTCAGGATCGTGATCACAGCGCCGGCGAGGCCGTCGTTCGCGGCGACGACGCCGTCCACCTTGCCGCCGTTGGAGGTCAGGATCTGCTCGAAGACCTGGCCGCCCTTCTGGTTGTCCCAGGCGTCGATCGGCTGGGACTGGACCAGCTTGAGCTTGCCCGAGTCGTAGAGCGGCTTGAGGACCTTCTGCTGACCCTCGTGGAACAGGGTCGCGTTGTTGTCCGTGGGCGAGCCCTCGATCTCGATGACGTTCGCGCCCTGCGGCGAGGCCTTCATCGCGTCCGCGAGGCCCTGGCCCTGCAGCTCGCCGACCTTCACGTTGTCGAACGACACGTAGTAGGACGAGGTGCCGCCGAGGTTCAGGCGGTCGTAGTCGATGACCTGGATCCCCTGGGCCTGCGCCTTCTTGGCGACAGACGCACCGACCTCGCTGTTGGGCGTGGCGATGATCAGGACCTTGACGCCGGCGTTGATCATGCCGTCGGCCAGGGTGCTGAACTTCTGCACGTCGCCCTGCGCGTTCTGGATGTCGGGGTCGAGCCCCTCCTTCTTCAGAGCCGCGTCGAGGAGCGGCTTGTCGAAGCCCTCCCAACGGGCGGAGGAGGCGGTCTCAGGAAGGATCACGCCGACCTTCGTGCCCCCGCCGCTGCCAGAGTTCGTGTTGGAGCTGCCTCCGGTGTTGGAGGACGTGTTGGCACCACATGCCGAAACCGCCAGGGCGAGGCCCGTGGCGACGGCGATGGAAGCGAGGCTCTTGCTGCGCATCCGCCATCCCTTTCACTGCGCTGTGTCACAGAGAATGTTGTGGCGCACAACGTATGCCGGACATATAGGTGACCGGAACCACACTGGATCGATTAAGTCGCAACGATGCGGTAACCCTGGCGAAATTTAGTCACCGAGAGTTATGAGAGCGTTACCGCCGCACTACTGCAACCAGCGGCGATATATTGGATATCGCGTGCGGCGTACATCCACCCGTCCTCTCCCGGACACCTCCAGGTTGGACGGACGACGGCCGGTGAGGAAGCCGCCGACCGGTTGGAGTTCGTGCCGGGAAAGGGCTCCGCGGGCCGCCGGAACGACCGCGGACGGAGCCCGTTCGACCTACCAGGACCGCAGCGTCGCGATCCGCTCCTCGAGCTGTTCGATGGTGGCCATCGCGGTGGGCGGGCCGCCGCAGTACTCGCGCAGCTGGGTGTGGATCTTGCCGTGCGGCTTCTTCGTGCGGTGGTGGTGCATCGCGACGAGGGTGTTGAGTTCCTTGCGCAGCGACGTGAGGCGTTCCTGCACGCCCACGGGCCGTGCCTCGCGCACGGCGACCTCAGGCTTGGGGCGCTTGGCGGCGATCGCCATCTGCTCCTCCTGCCGCTGCAGCAGCAGGGTCCGCACCTGGTCGGGCTCCAGCAGACCGGGCAGGCCGAGGTACTCCTGCTCCTCCTCCGAGCCCGCGTGGGTCGGCGCGCCGAACGACGACCCGTCGAAGATCACCTGGTCCAGCTCGGCCGTGGTGCCCAGGGCCGTGAAGGCGCGCTCGTCCTCGCCGGGCTCGTCCTTGGCCTGGTTGGCCGCGGCCATGAGCTCGTCGTCCCAGCCGTCCTTCTCGCGGTGCGGCTTGCCCAGGACGTGGTCGCGCTCGGCCTCCAGCTCCGACGCCAGCTGCAGCAGCACCGGCACCGACGGCAGGAACACGGTCGCGGTCTCGCCGGGCTTCCGGTTGCGCACGAAGCGGCCGACGGCCTGGGCGAAGAACAACGGCGTCGACGACGACGTGGCGTACACGCCGACCGCGAGCCGCGGCACGTCGACGCCCTCGGACACCATGCGGACGGCGATCATCCAACGCTCGGTCGTCGCGGCGAACTCGGCGATCTTGCCGGACGCCTTCGGGTCGTCGGAGAGCACGAGCGTGGGGATCTGGCCGGTCACGCGTTCGAGCACCTGCGCGTAGGCCTTCGCGACGGTCTGGTCGGTGGCGATCACGAGGCCGCCCGCGTCGGGGATGCCGTTCTGGCGCTTCTGCGTCAGCCGCTGGTCGGCGGCGCGCAGCACGGACGCCATCCAGTCGCCGGCCGGGTCCAGCGCCGTGCGCCACGCCCGCGCGGTCTGCTCCTGGGTCAGCGGCTCCCCCAGGCGGGCGGTGTACTCCTCGCCCGCGCTGGTCCGCCACGACGCCTCACCGGAGTACGCGAGGAACAGCACGGGCCGGACGACGCCGTCGCGCAGCGCGTCGGAGTAGCCGTAGGTGTGGTCGGCCTTCGACGTCTTGAAGCCGCCGTTGCTCTCCTCGTACTGCACGAACGGGATCGGCGAGTCGTCGGAGCGGAACGGCGTGCCGGTGAGGCACAGGCGGCGCACGGCGGGCGTGAACGCCTCGCGGATCGCGTCACCCCACGACTTCGCGTCACCGCCGTGGTGCACCTCGTCGAGCAGCACGAGCGTCTTGCGGTTCTCCGTGCGCACCCGGTGCAACGTCGGATGGGCGGCGACCTGCGCGTACGTCACGGCCACGCCGTGGTAGTCACGCGAGGTCATCGCGTTGGTGTTGCGGAAGTTCGAGTCGATGTGGATGCCCTGCTCGGCGGCGGCCTTGGCCCACTGGTGCTTGAGGTGCTCGGTGGGCGTGACGATCGTGACGGACTCGATCGTCCGGTCGGCCAGCAGCTCGGCGGCGACGCGCAGCCCGAACGTCGTCTTGCCGGCGCCGGGCGTGGCGACGGCGAGGAAGTCCTGGGGTTTCGCGGCGAGGTACTTGGTCAGCGCCCTGCGCTGCCATGCCCGCAGCGGTCGCATTGCTGCTGTCGCTGTCACAGACGTGTTTCTCCTCATTTGCGCAGATCAGGCATGGCTTTGACATGCAACAGCCCTCAGGCGGACCGCGGCCGAGGGCACCGCGAGCCTACCCGTTCCGAGCGTCGATGCCGCGAAACGTGGCCCCATGCACCATGCTTGACCCTGCGATGGGTTCGCCTACCGAGAACGACGCGCGCAGGTCCGGCCGCAAGGGGCCGCTGCGCCTACTCGCGCGCACTCTGTCGAAGGCGTGGGAAGGCAACATCTTCTCAGAAGCCGCCGAGGCGGCGTTCTGGCAGACGCTGTCGTTCCCGCCACTGCTGCTCGGCGTGCTCGGTTCGATGGGCTGGATCGGCACGTGGTTCGGCCCCGAGGTCGTCCTCGCCGTGCAGGAGAAGATCATCGGGTTCACCCGGACGATCTTCAGCGCCGACGTCGTCAACGGTGTGATCCAGCCGACGGTCGCGGAGATCCTCTCGACCGGCAAGGGCGAGATCGTCTCCATCGGCTTCATCATCTCGCTGTGGGCGGGCTCGTCGGCCATGTCGTCGTTCGTCGACGCGATCACCGTCGCCCACGGCCAGTACGGCGTGCGCAACGAGGTGTGGCAGCGCTTCTTCGCGCTGCTGCTCTACCTGGTCTCCCTGGTGGCGCTGGTGGTCGGCCTGCCGGTGCTCGCGCTGGGCCCGGACGTCCTGCCGCAGTTCTTCCCGGCGTCCTGGCAGCCCTACATCACCACGTGGGTCGGCCGCTTCTACTACCCCGGCGTCGCGCTGCTGCTCGTGCTGTCGCTGTCCGCGCTCTACAAGGTGGCGCTGCCGCGGCGGCTGCCGTACCACCGGGTGCTGCCGGGCGCGATCCTCGCGATGGCGGTGTTCATCCTGTCGTCCATCGGCCTGCGCCTGTACATCCAGTGGATCACCACCACGGGCTACACCTACGGCGCGCTGGCGACGCCGATCGCGTTCCTGCTGTTCGTGTTCTTCATCGGCCTGGCGATCACGATCGGCGCGTACTTCAACAGCGCCATCCAGGACATGTGGCCGGCTCGCATGACCCGCCGCCAGCGCCGCCGGTGGCGCCGGCTGGAGATGGAACGCGCGGCCTCCCGCATCCGGGAGGAGAGCGCGAAGCCCCGGCAGGCGCCGCAGCAGCAGGAGACCTACTCGGCGCCGTCGCCCGCCGACACGCAGCTCACGAGCCCGTTGGAGATCCAGAAGCCGCGGTCGTCCCCCGAGGGGGAAAAACAGCGGGGGTAGCCGGAGCCACCCCCGCTGGTCCTCGTCGGGCCGGACTCAGCTCGGGTTCACCGGCGTCGCCCAGCGCTGGTAGGCAGCGCGGTGGCAGTCGTAGATCACCAGCGCGGTGCCGTTCTCGGTGTTGCCGGCCATGTCGTCGACGCACCGGCCGGCGAGCGCGCTCACCAGCGTCCCGTCGTGCCGGGCCGTCCACTGCTGGCTCGTGCCGCCGTGGCAGCCGGCGTTCACGATGGACGTGAGGTTCACCGTGTCGCCGATGTCGAGGCACTTGCCGTAGATGCGGAAGGTGCCGTCACCCGGCGCCCACCACAGCTGCCCGGCGGGACCGAAGCAGTCCCACAGCCACAGCCGGCTGGCGTTCGGGTCGTTGCCGTAGACGTCGATGCACTTGGTGGCGATCCCGACGATCGCGCCGCGGGACACCCATTCCGCGGTCAACCGCCAGTTCTGGGTGCGTGCCCCGGTGCAGTCGGCGATCGACAGGGTCGCCGAGTCCGCGGACGAAGCCGCGGTGAGGCAGCGGCCCGAGACCGGGTTCACCAGCGAGCCGTCCGGCTGGGCGACCCACTGCTGGGCCTGGTGGCCGGTGCACTCCCAGAGGGCCACGGCGCTGCCGTCGGCGGTGTTGGCACCCGACACGTCGACGCACTTGCCGGTGACGCGCAGCGTCCCGTCACCCGGAGCGGCGAAGCTCTGCGCCGGGCTGCCGTTGCAGGGCCACAGCACGACCTTGTTCTGCGTGGGGTCGTTGCCCGGTACGTCCAGGCACTTGCCGGCCGCGCCGACGACCTTGCCCGCCCGCCCGTTCTGGGCGGGCACCTGCCACACCTGGTCGGACCGGGACTTGTCGCAGGCCCGCATGACGAGCTGGGACTCCTGGTTGCCGGTGACCGGTGTCGCGCAGCGCCCGGACGTCCGGCTGACCAGCCGTCCGTCGGTGCGCAGCACCCACTGCTGCGCGTCGGTGCCGTCGCAGCCCGCCAGCGTGACCGCGGCGCCGTCGGCGGCGTAGTTCGCGGCGGTCAGGCACCGGCCGCCGGCCATGAGCAGGCCCTCGTTCGACGTCCACGTCTGGGCGAACGCCCCGTGGCAGTCCCACATCCACACGACCGGCTGGAACGGGTCGTTGTACTTCATGTCGAGGCAGCGGCCGTTGACGCCCTTCAGCGTGCCGGAGAACACGGGGGTGTCCCGCTTGATCCGGACGTTGCGGAACCGGACGCTGTCACCGTCCCCGTCGTTCTGCAGGCCGATGAAGGTGTTGCGCGCCACTCCCGTCGAGTCGGCGGAGGTGTACTCGTTCACCTGCTGGCCGTTGAGGTACACGGTCGCGGTGTTCCAGCGGACCTTGATCTCGAAGGTGTTCCACTCCCCGGTCGCCTTGACCGGCGCCGTGGTGGTGGGCGCCTGGACCCCCGCGAACGCGCCGGTCTGCTGCGTGCCCGTGGCGTTCTTCTTGCCGATGTTCACCTCGTACCCGCTCGCGGACGGCGAGGCGTTGTTGGTCCCGGGGTTGGTCATCAGCACGAACACACCGGAGCCGGAGTTGTCCGTGGTCGCCTTCCAGTCGACCTTCAGCGTGTAGTCGTTGCCGTAGGTGTGGGCCGCGTACCAGGAGACGTCGGCACCGTCCCTGGTGACGAGCTCGCAGCCCTCGGCGCCGATCTTCGTGCCGGTGGTGAGCCAGCCCTCGAGGTCGGACTCCAGCCGGCCGTCGAAGGCGCTGTTGAAGCCAGGACCGTCCTGCGCGGGCACGCAGTTGCCAGCGGTACCGGCCGGCACCTTGGAGCCACCGACGAAGTAGCCGGTCACATCCGCCGACACCTGGGCCTGGCCGCGTTCGTTGCGGATGTCGACCTTGCCGCTCGCGCCCAGCGGAGCCACCACGAGACCGGCGAACGCCTCGGCCTTGCGGGTGCTGACGCTCGAGACGGGAGTCCAGCCCTCGCTCGGCGCGACGCTGAGGTCGGTGCCGAGGTTCGGGTCGAGGCCCGTGACGACGAGTGCCGCCGACGTCGCCGCGGAGCTCACGCCCGCGACCCCGCCGACCTGCACGGTGGCCTTCTGGCCATGCCCGACGGGGGCCTTCGGCAGGCCGTTGCCCGTCGCCGTGTCGGCGATGCGCGCGGCTTCCGGCAGCGCCACGTACTTGGCGCCGCCTGCACCGGGACCGAACCAGCCGACGACGTCGAGCGCCACGCCGGCGTAACCGGACGCGCCGTAGTTGGCGACGCGGATCTTGCCGTTCTCGTCGATCGGCACGATGCCGAGGCCGGAACGGCGCTCACCCTGGTTGACCGTCACCGTCGTCGTGCCGGGACTGGTCGCCCCGTACGCGAGCAGGTACGACTCGCCGGTCGCCTCGAACCCGGTGATGTTGACCAGCGCCGCGGTCGCGGTGCCCGGGACACCCGCGTTGCCGCGGATCTGCACCTCCTGCGACTGGCCGGACCCCAGCGGGCCGGTGCGCGGGCTGCCCGCGAAGCCTCGGGTGTCGAGCACGCGCTGCGGCTGGGGCTTGGCGAAGTAGTTGTCGGTGCTCTGCGACGGGCTGAAGTAGCCCATGTAGTCGACGACGACCCACGAGTTGCTGTTCTTGCTGCGGATGCGGATCGCGCGGTCGGGCCCGAGCGGCGCGAACAACGTCAGCGAGTTGAACGCGCTGCCCCGCCGCACCTGCAAACCGGTCGCTTTGGACGACGTGGTGGCGGGATCGGTCGGCGTCACGTCGACGACGTTCTCGTCGTCGGACCGCGCGCTGACCGTGATCGCGACCGCGGTGGTGTCACCGGGCACGTCGGGGAACGCCAGCGTGGTGACCTGCCCGGCCGTGTAGGCCTGGCTGTGGACGCGTTGCTGCTGGGGCAGGGCGGTGAAACCGGAGCCCGTGAAGGCCGGCACGGCGTTCGGCGCACCCAGGTTGAGCGTGCCGTTGCCCCAGGTGCTGTCGGACTTCTTCGGCGACGCCTTGGACTGCAGCACGGACTGGATCTGCGCGGCGTCCAGCGCCGGGTTGTCCGACTTGAGCAGCGCCGCCGCGCCGGCGACGTGCGCCGCGGCTGCCGAGGTGCCCGCGAACGCGCCGGGCCCCCAGCTGGAGGTGCTGACCCGGTCGAAACCCGTGATGTCCGGCTTCTGCCTGCCGTCGACCGTCGGACCGCGGCCGCTGTACGCCTCGACCTGGCCGCTGGCCGGTTCGGTCGCGCCCACGGTGATCACGTGCGGCGACGTACCAGGTTCGGTGATGCTGCCCGCCGCGGTCGCGTACTGCAGCTGGCCGTCGGCCGGGCCCGCGACGAACAGGTCGAACGGCGTGATGAACCGCGCGTTGTTGTTCTTCACGTAGACGTAGTAGGTGACCCCTGCCCCGGTCTTGTTGTCGAAGCTCACCTCCTCGGTCGGCGTGAGGCCGCCCGGGGAGTCCTTCTGGGACCGGTTGGCGACGGCGACGAGATCGGGATCGTTCACGCCGGTGGGTGGGTGTGCCCGCGACATGACGTAGAGGTCGAGGTCCTCGGTGGTCGTCGGCCAGGCGTCCCAGCGGATGCTGACCGTGCCCGTGCTGTTGCCCTGCAGGGTGAAGGCGTTGTTCTCCGCGCCGTCCTTGAACTCGACGAAGGAGTTGCCGTTCGTGTCCGCGGCCTTGCCGGCGAAGTGCAGCCGTGCCTGGTTGCCGGCGGCGACGCTCCACAGGATGCCCGCCTCACGGCTGCGCTTCACCACACCCGCCGGGCTGTCGTCCGCACCGGAGCCGTCGCCCCGGCCGCCGGTGGGGCTGAGGAAGCCGACAGCCGCCGTGATCACCTGCACGCCCTGCGAGCGGAGCCAGTCCGCCGCGCCGGCGAAGCTGACGGTGTCCTCGACGCAGGCCAGGTAGAGCGACGCGTCCGGAGCCATGTCGTGCACGATCTCGGCCACGTTCGTGCCGTGCTCCGTGTGCGTGCCCGAGTCGAGGCAACCGGTGCCGTTCACGGTGAGCTGAGGTCCAGTCGGCGGTAACTCGCCCGCTGCCTGCGCGACGTCGAGGCTGCCGAAACCGACATCGATGATGCCGACCTTGACGCCGGCACCCTTCTTGCCCGCGGCGATCCAGTTGTTCGCCTTGGACAGCCCGACTCCCTCGGACGTCACGGCCATGGGGACCGCGCGATCCGGTAACCGGACCTCGGCGACCCCCGGCTGGCTCGCGACCACGTCGAGCTTGTCGCCGGGCACCGCGGCCTTGACCCGTCCCGAAGCGGTCTGGGCGACCGCGCCGCCCGCCTTCTCCACAGCGGACCGCAGCAGCGCGGTGTTGCCGCCGTCGACGTAGACCAGCGTCCGGCCGGTCGTGTCCTTCGCGACCTTCTGGGTGGGTCTCGCGTCGTCCACCGAGTTCACGACATCGGGTCTGGTCCCGTTCGACGGAGCCGCCACCGCCACTTCCGGCGTTGCGACGACAACCGCCCCCAGCGTGCAATACACGGCCACTACGGCCGCACGTCGCAGTCTTCTCATGTTCTTCCTGTCTCTTCTGTTTCCCTCAGACCGGCCACTTCGTCAGCGGCCGGAAACGAAGAGCGGGCGGTCCGGACCAGCGATCTGCGCCGGATCCGGCAGCATCCCGACCTCCTGTCCACGCCCGGAGATGTGGGCGAGCAGCAAGTTCGACGCCGACAGGCCCCATTTGGCCTGGGCGCCGAACCCGGGGTAGAGCATGACCACCGGCCACTCGTCCGGGTTCTCGTGCAGCGGAACCCAGAAGAAGGTGTGCCCGAGGACCGTGCTACCCCAGGGGATCGCTCCCCCGGTCTCAGGGTGGAACGGTGCGGGGAGTGGCCGTTTCACGCGCACGCGCTCGTACACGTCCTCCGCCAGCCGTTCGAACCGGTAGTCCTCGTTCGCGGCTCCTGGTACGACGAGCCTGATGCCGAGGAAGTCTCCCGGCCCGAAGTGATCGGCGACCGCCTTGTAGTCAGCGGGGAAAAGAATTCCCAGCCGATCCTCCACTGCAGACCAGTCCACTTCGGACCGAGTAGCCGCGACTCCGGTCGCGGAGGCGATTTCGGCGCTCAGGTCGTGCGGTGCCGCGACCTTCCGGTTGCCGAGCACCGCCTGCCAGATCCTCGGGTTCGGAGGCGGAGGTGACTCTGGCTCCTCGTCCTCGGAGCCGGCCGGGGTGAACTCCGGGTGCTGGACCGGCTCGAACGCCAGCAGGTCGCTGGTGATCCTGCCGGCGAGCAGGTCCAGCAGGAAGGCAGGAGCGCCACCCCGGTACTCCTCCCACCGGGAGAAGTCGTCGTCGCAGTAGACGACGGTCCAGTCGTCCGGGTCATCGGACTCGGTGCGCCAGAACAGGGTCACGCCGTCACCGGCGCCTCCCCACGGGATGATGCCGCCCGGCTCCGGCCACAGGCAGTGCGGCAGGGTCCCGCGGGCCACCCGCTCCCCTGCCAGCTCCAGCGCCTCCGCGAACTCCCTCTCGAACTCGTCGAACGCCACCTCGTCCTCGGCCGGCGAGACGAGTCCGACGAAGTCGTCGAACAGGCCTGTGCCGAACGCGGTCATCAGCTGTTTGTAGTCCTCGGGAAACACGAACCCGAGCCGCCGCTCGGCTTCCTGCCAGCCCAGAGCGACGTCCTCACGCGGCTCCCAGCCGAGCAGCGTCACCAACTCGTCAACATGTCGGCGCAACGACGCTGCCTTCCTCGATGTTGAACACGTCCACCTCGCATGTGAAGCCCTTGTTCCCGTACGCCCGGATGCTGATCATGTAAGGCTGCGGGTCGCTTTCGTCCGCGTACTCGGGGACCACCTGGTAGTAGATCTTCTCCTTGGCGTCCTTCACCTGGTCCCGGACGGTGAGCTCGATGCCGAGCATGTCCGGGTTGTTGACCCTGTCGTACAACGGGACCATGTTGTCGCGCCGGTTCGATCCCCAGAACATGTGCGCCACGAGGTGCCCCTTGACGTGGCCCTCCTTGCGCGAGTACCCGGCGGGCTCCAGCGGGGTGAGCCGGTCGTCGGGGTTGATGGCGGTCAGGCAGACCGCCGCACCCGTCGCTCGCATGGCCGGTCCGGTGCGAGGCCTGCCCTTGTACTTGCCCTTGAAGCTGGTCGGGTCCATCGGCCCGTAGTAGGGCCTGTTCTCCGCCATTCCGAGGTCACCGCAGAAGTCGTCGTCGTTCGGGTTCGTCGTGCCCGGTGGACGCGGGTCGTCCGCGCCGTCGGCCTCCGTGACGTCCCGCTCGTCCTCGACGTACTTCCAGCCGAGGTTGAGGATCTCCGTCGCCGCGGTCGCCGCCGCCACCTGTGCCGCCGCGCCGACGACCGTCGAACCGGCACCGGGACGCACCATCTTGCGCATCGCGTTGATCCACCAGATGGGCGGGGGCGGCGGTGCGGGCGGGACGAAGACCGGGGGCTTCGGCGTGCAGTTGACGACGCACTTGGGCGGCTGGCCGCCGCCGCAGTTGGGCGCGCACTTCGGGTTCGGGTCGGGATTCGGGCTGGGATCGGGCTTCGGGTTGGGAGTCGGCTTCGGCCTCGGTTCGAAGCGAATGGGCCTGTGGACGAACGAGGTCTCCGTGTCGCCGGAGAAGTACCAGATCGCGACACCGACCGTCACCACTCCACCGACGACGCCTCCGATCACCGCGCCGGGCGGGCCGCCGACAGCCGCACCGGCACCCGCACCGAGGCACACCGGCGCGGCGGGACCGCAGAGGTGGCCGGACGGGTCGGCGTTCGACATCGGATCGCCGTTGCCGTAAGCGAACCGGTTCGCGGCGATGGACGGCTTCGGGCTCACGTTCCAGTCGTCACGGCTGACGAACCGGGCGGCGTTGGGCGAGTACCACCGGGCCGACATGTTCACCGCACCGGTCGTACCGTCGGTCCAGTCGCCCTGGTAGCCGAGCGGGGAAGCGTCACCCGACGACGACAGGACCTTGCCGAACGGGTCGAACGAACGCAACCCGTCAGTGCCGCTGCCGAGGTACCGGCCGATCACGTCGCCGTGCTGGTCAGCGAAGGTCATCCGGCCGGTTCCGGTCGTGCTCTTGTCGGACAGCGCGGTGCCGTCCGGCAACCTGGTGATCTTGCGGCTGCCGTCGCTCACCGCCTCGTTGGTGAGCCCCGTGTACTGGAACTGCGTGCCATTGCGGTCGGACACGCGGTCCATGGCGTCGTACCGGTACTTCACCGCTCCATTGCTCGCCATCCGGTCGAACGCGTCGAACGCCGCGTTGGCGGTCTGACCGTTCTGCGTGGTGGACGAGAGAGTGCCGCGCGCGGTGTAGGTGTACGTCGCGCCGCCACCCGACTTCAACCGGTTGCGCTCGTCGTAGGCGAAGGTCTCCGCACCCGCCGACGTCCGGTTGCCCGCGTCGTCCCAGCCGTACGACGTGGTGTTGTTCGCGCTGTCGGTCCACGACGTCAACCGGCCCGCGCCGTCGTAGGCGTAGGTGCTGCCGACTTTGCCGACGTTGCTGGTGACCGTCTTCGACGTGACCCGGTCGTCTTTGTCGTAGCCGTAGTCCGTGCCCAGCACCACTCGCGGCGGCAGGCCGGAGTCGATGACCTGCTGCAGCTGGTCGGACGTCTTCCTGCCGAGCGCGTCGTAGCCGATCCGCCTGGTGACCTTGCCTGCCACCGCCCTGTCGGAGACGGTCGACAGCCGTCCGGCCGTGTCGTAGGCGTAGTCGACGGTGCGACCCGTGAGCGGGTCGGACGCGCTGGTAAGCCTGCCCGCCTGGTCGTAGCCGAAGGTGGCGGTACCCGCCGTGTCCGTCCGCGACGCGAGAGTCCTGTCCGCGTTGTAGGTGTACGTGGCCGCACCGGCCGGCCCGGTCGACTCGAGCAGGTTGCCCCTGTCGTCGTACCGGTAGGTGCTGTCTCCGCCGGGTCCTCCGACCCGTGTCACGCGACCAGCCCTGTCGTAGCCGAGCGTCCGGTCGGCGGTCGCCGCCTCGGCGCCGCCGCCGTGTTCGACGGTCAGCCTGTCCTGGTCGTCGAACTCCCGGGTCAGCGTGACGCCGCCGGGTTTGACGACCTCCACCTGCCTTCCGGCAGCGTCGTAGGACGCGGTCCAGGTGCGGTCGGCGAGGGCGGGCGTGGTGCTCGTCGACGGTTCGACGGTCGACTCGGACCTGCCCCAGGAGTTGTAGGTGTACCGGGTCTCCCGGCCGTTGCCGTCGACGAACCGGCTCCGGTTGCCGAGCTTGTCGTACCCGAAGGACGTGGTGATCGACTTGGTGCCGTCGACCTTCTCCACCTGCTGGCGAAGCCGGTTGACCTCGTCGTAGGCGTAGGTCACCGAGCGGCCCTCGGCCGTGGTGGCGCCCGTGACGTTGCCGTTCGCGTCGTAGACGGTGCTCGACGTGCGCTTCTGCTCACCTCCGACGAGCTGTCTCGCGTCAGTGGGCCGGCCGAGCAGGTCGTAGACGGTGCTGCTGACGACTCCGGACGGTTCCGTCACCGCGACCGTGCGACCGGCGATGTCGTAGTCGTAGCCGGTGACGCGACCGGTCGGGTCCGTCGCGCTGAGGAGCTCGCCCGCCCTGTTGTGGGTGTGCTTCGTGGTGAAGCCCTGCGGCGTGGTGACGGAGACGGGGTTGTCGGCGAGGTCGTACGCCGTGGTCGTGGTGTAAAAGGCGAACACGCCCGACGACCTGTCGACCTCGGTCGACGTGATGCGCCTGCCGAGCTCGTCGTAGGTGTACCTGGTCTCACCACCGGCTGCGTCGACCTGCGCGAGCAGCTCACCGAGCCGGTCGTAGCGGTGGGACACCACGCTCGGAGCCGAACCGACCCGTGGCAACGTCGAGGTCAGCGTGCGGCCGTACGGGTCGTAGGTGTGCGTCGTGATCCTGCCGAGCGGATCGGTGAACTTCACCGCGTTGCCGGCGTGGTCGTACTCGGTGACCGACCGCGACGTGACCGGGTTCCCGCCGGGCGTGGTGTAGGCGGGCAGCACACCCGCGGTCGCCCGGCCCATCGAGTCGCGTTCGGTCGTGGACGTGGCACCCGCGCTGTTGCGGGAGTGGGTGACCTCACCGAACGTGTTGCGCCCGAGTGTCTCCACACCGGCGAAGTTCGGTGTGCGGACGCCGTCCACCCAGACCTCGGTGGCGGGACGGGTCGTCTCGAAGGCCTCGCCGTTGGCGTCGTACCTGAACTTGGTGGTCAGCTGACGCCGATCCGTCGACGACACCACAAGGCCGCGCTCGTCCCGGACCATCGTGCTCGACAACGCCGTGCCGGTGTTGAGGAACGCGTCCTCACGGGTGACGAGTCCGTCCGCGTCGTACTCGTAGTTGCTGCTCTCGACCCGGTTCGGATCGGCGGCTCCGCGCGCCTCGATCCGCGTGATGTTCCCGTCCGCGTCGCGGCGGAAGGTCTTCGCTCGACGCAAGCCGTCCGGGTCGAACGTCGTACCGGTCAGGAAACCCGCTGCGTCGAAGGCCTGCACCGACCGGCGACCGCCCGCCACCGACTGCTCGACGACGTTGCCCGCCGGGTCGTAGGTCCGCCGGTCCAGCTCGACGTCGCACGGACCGTTCTCACCGAGGCAGCCTTCGAGCGTGGTGGTGGCGGGCAGTCCGTCGTCGTAGTACGTGAACCGCGTCGTGCGTCCCATCGCGTCGGTCGTGCTCGACAACTGGCCGGCCGGGTCGTACGCGCTGTACTCGATGGCGAGGTTGGTCGCTCCGGGGTTCTGCGGGTCCACGCCGGTACCGCTGATGTCGCGCGACATCACCCGGCCGTCCTCGTCGTGGTGCGTCGCCCAGACGAAACCGCGGACGTCGGTGACGACCTCGGTCAGCGCGTCGTCGCGGTACTCCCGCGTCTCCCGGCCGCCGTCGGGGAACACCGTGCTCGCGAGACGGTCGGACGCGTCGTAGGTGAAGCTCGTGGTGCGTGCGGCGTCACCGCCCTGACCGCTCTGCGCCTGGTCGGCGACCGTCGTCTCGATCAGGTTCCCGTTGCCGTCGTAGGAGTTGGTCGTGACCTTGGTGTGCGTCACGCCGGTCAGCTGGTTGAGCACCGCTGGCTCGGTGATCTTCGAGATCAACGACCTCGGCGAGTACTCGTACCGGGTGGTGCCGAACACCGCGCCGCCACCGTTGGCGGTGGTGACGGACTTGCGGCGGCCGATGCCGTCGAACTCGTACCTGGTGACGAGTCCCGTGGGCGACCGCGTCTCGACGAGGTCACCGTTGGACCGGTACGAGTGGAAGGTCTCCTGCCCGCGGCGACCGGTGGTCTTGACGAGCAGGCCCGCGGGCACGGTGCCACCGCCGACGGCGCCTTCGAAGCCGGTCGAGTAGGACAGGACCTCGGCGGGTGCCGCGCTGAGCCCTTCCGGCGTCGGGAAGGTGGTCCTCGTCAGCCTGCCCGCGGTGTCGTACTGGTACGTGGTCCGGTAGCGGGTGTCGTCAGGGCCGGACGACCGGGCGTCCGAAGTGGACTCCAGCTTGTCCCGCCGCGGATCGAGCGGGTCGCCGGACTGCACGTAGGTGTGGTAGGTCGTGTTGCAGGAACCGGGCGCACGGCAGGACTTGCTGCTCAGCGTGTTGCCGCGCTCATCGGTCGTCTGCTCGAACCGCCTGCCGTTCTCGTCGACGAGCGCGGAGCGGAAGCCTGCGGTGTTGTACTCGACCTTCCTCGTCCGCCCTTTGTGGGCGAGGGAGGTCAGCCGGCCGCCGTTGTCGATGTCCGAGACGTAGGTCCAGTCGCCGTAGCCGCCAGGCCCCCGCAGGACGGTCGTGCGCGTGGAGTCCTGCACCTTCGGGACGTCCATCGTCCAGGTGCGACCCTCGTTGTCGACCATCGTCTTCACGCGGTCGTTCACGTCGTCGTACGTCAGCTTGACGAACTGGCGGTTGTCCTGCGGCAGCTTGACACCGGTCAACTGGTCGATCGCGGACCGCGCGCCGAAGTGCTGGCTGACGGCCAACGAGCCGAGCGGGTGCTGGTAGAGCGCGACCTCGTCGATCGAGCCGTCGAAGTAGAAGTCGCCGCCGTTGGTGGCGGGCCAGTCCTTCGCCTGCCCGGCACCGAGCGTCAGCTTCCCCTGCTGCTTGTGGTCCAGGAACCCGGCGAGGTCGCCGACCTTGGTGCCGTCCAGGTACATCGACTGCGAGTCGATGGCCGCGGACAGCACGACGTGGTGCCACTGACCGTCGTCGACCTGGGCGGTGGTGCTGATCTGCCGGTCGCCGCCGTTGTCGCGCAACGAGAACCCGCCGTAGAGCAGGCCGTCCGTGCCGACGTAGAGGACCGGAGTCGACTTGCCGGGCGAGGCCGGGAACGACTGGTCGGCGTAGCTGAGCAGGGTGCCCTGGGCCGTCGTCTTGAACCACAGTTCCACCGCCAGCGACATCGTGCTGGTGGTGAGCTTCTCCGGCAGCGTGAGGTAGCTGCTGTTGCCGTCGAAGGTCGCCGCCTTGTCCACCGTGCCCGACAGCGCGCCATCGGTGCCGAGGATCACGCCGTGCTGCACGGCCTGGTTGTCACCGGGCCGGCGGGCCACGGCGTTGGCGACCGTGTCACCCGAGGTCTCACCGAACCGCCAGTACGCCTTCGGGTTGTTGTCGATGACAGAGCTGCGGTAGTGCGAACCGCTGGTGTGGTCGTAAGTCGTGCAGTTCGGCGCGACGCCGGGTACGCATGCCGACGTCAGCTTGTCCCCGGTGTAGGTGTAGGTCCACACGAGGGGCTGGCCACCCGCGTCCGGCGCCTCCGTGGAGATCGTCTTGACGTGCTTGCCGTCCCACGTGAACGACAGCGTCCGCTCGCTGGTGTCGCTCGTGATCGTGGTGACCCGGTCGCCGGTGTCGTACTCGAGGTGCTGGACCAGACCGGCCGGGTCGATGACGTCGCCGAGTCTGCCGAGCACGTCGAACACCCAGCGGCTGCCCGAGTTGTCCCGCAGCGTGTACCGGCCCGTGGCGGTGCTGTACACCAGTTCGGTGCTGTCGCCCAGCGGAGAACCGTAGCTCGCGTCCGGGTTCTTGCCGAAGCGGATCTGCCTGCCGCTCGGGAAGGTGACCACGACGTTGCCGGAGCGGTCGTCGTCGGCCTTGAGCCTCATGTCCAGGCGGGAGGCCCAGCCCACGCCGAACGCGGTGTCCCGGCGCGGGTCGAGGCTGTTGTACGTCCGGGTGATGGTGAGGTCGGGTCCGGCCGTGGCGACCGAGGCGTCGGTCACCACGGTGGAGTAGTTGCCGATACCCGCGTCGAGACCCGGTCCCTGCACGCTGAACGGGTTGCCCGCGAGGTGCGAGGTGATCTGCGGCTGGGGCACGCGGGTGGTGATGGCGAGCTTGACGTCCCAGTCCGGCGTCGGGGTCACCGTGTCGTAGACCTTGACGCCCCAGAAGTAGCTCTTGCCCCAGCGCAGCGGTTCCGGCGTCCACGACTGCCCGGTCCAGCCGGACTCCTGGCAGTTCTCCGTGAGGTCGGCGTTGGAGCAGATGCGGAACTTGTAGGTCAGTCCCTTGCCGGGCCAGTTGTCCGTGTCGACGCCTTCGGCGTACAGGGTGGGCTTGAGCGACTCCACGACGGCACCGCTGCCCGGCTGCTGCATGTTCGACGTCGGCCACAGGTTCTCGACCTTCAGGTCGATCCTGCCGTAGGGCACTTCGTACGCCTGGCGGAAGTCGGCGCCCGACGCGAACATCGTGAGGTCCAACTGGTAGTCGCCCGGCGCGAGCGAGTCGATCGGCACGTCGACCGTGCCGGTCTGCATCGGGCCGGTGGTCGTCGGGTAGCCGTACTTGGAGGTCCGGATCGTCGTGGCGCCCTGCCTGACGATGTAGCCGAACTGGTGGCCGCTGCTCGGGGTCCAGGTCTTGGAGCCGAGGTTGGTCACCTTGGCCTTGAGGTTGCCCGCCCGGTTGTTCGTCGGCAGCAGTACGTCAGTGACCTCGAAGGACGCGCCCTCGTCCGCGTAGCGCACGTCGAGGTACGGCGCGTTCGCCGCGTTGGCCGAGGCGAAGCGGTGGCCGGTGCCGTTGGTCTCGTTGCTGGCGCGCACGCTCAGGCCGTGCGGGACCGCCAGGCCGTGCGTCCAGCGGGTCATCACGTCACCGCTGATCGGGATGAACCCCCAGCGGTTGTTCGCGCAGGAGCCCAGTGCCGCGGTGCCCAGCGCCTGACCGACCGCCGCGCCGGGCCACCGGATACCGGTGTTCCACGGCTGCGTGACCTCGAAGGCGGTGAACGAGTACGAGGCGCAGGAGGCGTCGGCGTTGTTCAGACCGAGCGACGCGCCGATGACGTACTTGCCGCTGATGGCGCCGAGCGAGGGGAAGTGCAGGTAGGCACGGCCGATGCCACCGCCGTCACCGACGTTGCCCGCGATCAGCACGGCCTCCGAGGAGTGACCGCTCGGCGAGTTCTTCTGCACGTAGGTGTCGTCGGTCGCCGTGAGGTACTGACCGACCGACGGGTCGACCGTGACCGGGAAGGCTCGTGCTGGATCGCGCAGCCAGGATTCGTCCAGGTCGAGACGCAGGTTCCAGGTGCGATCGCCGGTCTTCTCCACCGCGTAGCGGACTCCGGTGGAGCGGACGCCCTTCGCGTCGTCCATGAACCCGGCGGGAATCGTGGCGACCACCCGGTCGCCGTCCGTGAGTTCGACGTCGCCGGCCACCGTGACCCGTGGCTGCATCCGGTCGAGGGTGAGGTTGAACGTGCTGGAGGCCGGCGCGCCGGGACCCGACAGCACCAGTTCCTCCTTGAGCCCGTCGCGGGTCGCGGTGAGCCGGAGGTCCGTGTCCGGTCGCACGCCACGGTAGGTGATCTCCGCGTCGTGCAGCTCACCGCGGACGTTCGCCGCGTCGCGCAGGCTGTAGCTGACTTTGTGATCAGCGTCCGCCGTGTAGCGGACCAGGGCGGCGTCGTCGCCGTGCGGCGCGAAGGTGACATCGGCCGGGCTGTTCCCGGGCTTCACGCGGCCGCCCGACTCGCCGAGCGTGAGGTCGACCGGCTTCCAGGAGCCGTCCTCCTGCCGGACGTTGGCCTGTCCCGTGTGCAGGCGCAGGGTGCGGCTGCCATCGGGGTTGTCGAACGTCTGGGTGTCCGCGGTGCGGTCCTGCGGACGTTCGGTCGCGCCGGGGTCGACGGCGGGAAGGGCCGAAGTCTGGCTGAGCGCCGGCTTGACGTGCCGCTCGTCGCTCGAGGGCTTCTTCGCCTCGGGAAGCGGGGGCGCCTGATCGGCTACCGCGCCCGCTGGACGGGGCTGGTCGCGCGCAGCCAGAGCGTGGGTGCCGCGGGTGGACTCCGCCGACGCGTCGTGCGAGGACCCGTCCGCGGTTCCGGTGCGTTGCTGTGGAGCGGCGAGCGAGGCACCCGCCGGGATGGCGTTGAAGGTGCCGAACGGTGTCTGCGAACCTGCCAGCAACGGCAAGGCGACAACCAGTACGAGCACCAAGCACAGCGGTCTGCGCGCAGCACGAAACACCGACGCGTGTCTCACGCGTTCCCCCCAGAGTGTTCGGTTGTGAGGATCGTCCCCAGATCCCGCGAACGACGATAGCGACCCGTTTGCACAGTTCAACGTGCAAATATTCACCGTTGATGTTGTAACGGCGACGAAACTAGGAGCAGTTGCTCACACTTCGCTCACAAGATCACTGCCGCGGAACGAGAACAGCCGCGCCCGGTGTCCCGACTGGGTCGTCGGGGCACCGGGCGCGGCTGTGTGGAGTTCTGCGCGGGCGGGCTACTCGCCGCCGCCGCCCTTCGGCAGGCCCTCGTAGATCTTCTTGCAGTCGGGGCACACCGGGGAACCGGGCTTCGGCGACCGCGTGACCGGGAAGACCTCGCCGCACAGGGCGACCACGTGCGTGCCCATCACGGCGCTCTCGGCGATCTTCGCCTTGCGCACGTAGTGGAACATCTTCGGGGTGTCGTCCCCGGTGTGGTCGGTGCCTTCCGGCCGTACGTCGACCTCGGGGAGAGTCTGGGTGCTCACGCGCCCAGGGTACCTGGGATGATGTCCCCTCGTGACCACGCTGCACATCGCCGAGGAAGTAGCCGACGCCCTGGCCGGGAACCGGCCCGTCGTCGCTCTCGAGAGCACCATCCTGTCCCACGGACTGCCCGCGCCGCGCAACCTCGCGGTCGCCGCACGCCTGGAGAAGGTGGTGCGGGAGGCCGGTGCGGTCCCCGCGACGATCGCCGTGCTCGACGGCGTGCCCCACATCGGCCTGACGGCCCCCGAGCTCGACCGCGTGTGCAACGCGGGTGACCTGGTCAAGCTGTCGTTGCGCGACCTCGGTCCCGCCTACGCGCTGGGTCGCAGCGGCGCGACGACCGTGGCCTCCACCACGGCGCTGGCGCACCAGGCCGGCATCCGGGTGTTCGCGACCGGTGGTCTCGGGGGTGTGCACCGCGGCGCTCGCGAGACGTGGGACGTGTCCGCCGACCTGGACGTGGTCGCGACGACGCCCGTGCTGATCGTGTGCTCGGGCGTGAAGTCGATCCTGGACATGGGCGCCACGCTGGAGGTGCTGGAGACGCGGTCCGTGCCGGTCGTCGGCTACCAGACCTCGCGCTTCCCGGCGTTCTACCGCCGCGAGTCGGAGTTCGACGTGCCGTGGCGGGTGGAGAACCCCGCCGAGGCCGCCGCCGTGTTCGCCGCGGGGGGCCGCGGCATGCTGCTGGCGAACCCGATCCCCGCCGCGTTCGAGATGGACTCCGCCCTGCACGACCGCCTGCTCGCCGAGGGGCTGAAGAAGCTCGTCGACCAGGACGTGCGCGGCAAGGACGTCACGCCCGCGCTGCTGGAGCACTTCCACACCGCCAGTGAGGGCGTCAGCCTCGACGCCAACGAGGAGTTGGTCGTCAACAACGCCTCGGTCGCCGCCGCCACCGCGGTGGAGCTGTTCCGGTGAGGCCTGTGGTCGTGGTCGGTGACGCGGGCCTAGACGTCGTGGCCCGCCATTCCGGCCCGATCGCCCACGGCGGTGACGTGCGCGCCAAGGTGACCATCGAACCGGGTGGTGCCGGCGCGAACACGGCCGTGTGGCTGGCGGCGTGCGGTGCGTCGCCGGTGCTGGTGGCCCGCGTGGGCGCCGACTCGGCGGGGCGGCAGGTCCACGCCGAACTGACCACGGCGGGCGTGCAGTGCGCGTTCGCCGTGGACCCCGAGCTGGCGACCTGCTGCGTGGTCGTCCTCGTCGACGACCAGGGGCAGCGCTCGATGCTGCCCGACCGCGGCGCGAACGCCCGCTTCTCCCCCGCCGACCTCGACCCCGGCCTGCTCGCGGGCGCGGACGGCCACCTGCACCTGTCCGGCTACGTGCTGCTCGACGCCACGTCCCGGCCGGCCGGTCTGGCGGTGCTCGCGGCGGCGCGGGCCGCGGGCTGGACGACGTCGGTGGACCCGCAGGCCGCGGTGCTCATCCACTCCGCCGAGGCGTTTCTCGACGACGTGCGCGGTGTCGACTTCCTGCTCCCCAACGCCGACGAGCTCCTCGCGCTGACCGGCTCGCCGGAGCCGTCCTCGGCCAAAGCGCTGCTCTCCCACGTCGGTGCCGTCGTGGTGACGTCGGGACCGGACGGCGCGACGTGGGTCGACGCGGACGAGCTGATCTCAGTCCCCGCTGAAGTCACCGAGTGCGTCGACTCGACCGGTGCCGGGGACGCGTTCGACGCGGGCTTCCTGGCCGCCTGGCTCGACGGGTCGTCGAAGCGGGACGCGCTGCTGGGTGGCGTCCGTGCGGGCTCTCGCGCCGTCGGCGTCGTCGGGGCACAGCCGCCGCGATAGCCGGACATCGACTGATATATCGGCTCGAGCCGATATATCAGTTGTCCGCGGAACGGATCAGCCGTCGATGACGGTGGTGCTCTTGCGCTCGATGGCGCGGCGCTCGACCTCGTAGCGGCTGGCCTTCTCCGCCTTGCGCGGCGGCCTGTCGTTGGCGATCAGCACGGCCATCCACGGCAGCGGCACCGACAGCGCGATGAAGAACAGGGCGAGCCACCAGGTGTGCGAGAACAGGGCCGCGAGGACGAGGCACGGGAAGCGCAGGCTCATCATGATCGCGTACTTCTTGCGCCGGGCGGCGTGCTGCTGTTCGAAGGACGGGGCCGCCTCGGTGATCAACACCGGGGTGTCGTTCCGGTCGGGACTGCTCACGACACCACCTCCACGCTCCCATCGTCGCACGTCCGAGTGACGGCCGGGACACCCGGTCGGCGGTTAACATCCGCGGGTGGTCGCCCTTGATCGCCTCGTGGACGTGCTCGGCAGCCTGGGCACGCATCTGGCGTGCGCGCCGGGCGGTCGCGACGTCGAGCTCCGCGGCGTCGCCCTGCACGACCCGGCCGAGAACACACCGGCCGCGGCGGGCGACGTCCTCCTCGGACTGGGCACGCCCTCCGTTGCCGCGGCGGCACGTCTCGTGTCGTCGACGGCGGCGTCCGCGGTGGTGCTGCACGGCAGGCCGCCGTTGGACGAACGCGTCGTCGCCTCCGCCCGCAAGTCCGGCGCGGCCGTGTTGCTGGTGGACCCGTCGGTGCCGTGGAGCCAGCTCGCGAACGTCACGCAGACGCTGGTCAACGGCGGCACGCGCACCGGCGACCTGTTCGGGCTGGCCGACGTGATCGCGGGCGTCGTGGGCGGGCCCGTGACGATCGAGGACCAGCAGTCGCGCGTGCTCGCCTACTCCTACCGGCAGGAGGACGTCGACCCCGTGCGGGTGCAGACCATCCTCGGCCGGCGGGTGCCGGAGGAGGCGCGGCGGGCGCTCGACGAGTTCGGGGTGTTCACGCACCTGGCGTCGTCCGACGAGCCGATCTTCGTCCCGAAGCTGACCCCGCAGCTGGGCAACCGGCTCGTCGCCGCGGTGCGGGCCGGCCGTGAGCTGCTCGGCTCGGTGTGGGTCGAGGTGACGGGGCCCGTCGACGCCGCCCGGAGCGCCGCGTTGGTCGACGGCGCGCGCACGGCGGCGTTGCACCTGTTGCGGTCGCGGGCGTCGACGGACCTCGAACGCCAGGCCGAGGCGGACCTGGTGATCAGGCTGCTGGAGCACCCCGAGTCCGCGGACGTCGCGCGTCTCGGGTTGCCGTCGGCCGATCTGCGGGTGATCGCGGTGCAGGCCCACGCCGGTGAGGGCGAGCACGGCGCGGCGGTGCTCGCGTTCCAACGGGCCACCGCGGGCTTCGGCTGGTCGCGGCCGGGGCGCAGCGCGTTGTTCGGCAACGTCCTCTACACCGTCATCCCCGCCGCCGACGACGCCGTCGCGTGGGTGCGGTCCCTGGCGCGCGAGCTGCCATCGGAGGCGACGGTGCTGGCCGGCGTCGGCGGACCGGCCGAGGCGACCCAGCTGCCGACGTCACGCCAGGAAGCCGACGAGTGCCTCGCGCTCTCCACGGGCGCGCCGGTCGTCTACGACGACGCCTGGGCGCAGGTCCTGCTGCACCGGCTCGCCGCCGTCGCCGAGGCCGGACGCCTGCCGACCCGCGGACCGATATCCAATATATTGCGCTACGACGCCGAGTACGGGACGCAGTACGCGGCGACGTTGCGGGCGTGGCTGGCGGCGCAGGGCGACGTGCGGACGGCGGCGCGGGAGCTCAACGTGCACCCGAACACGTTGCGGTACCGGCTGCAGAAGATGGCCGAGGTGACGCCGCTCCCCCTCGACGACCCCGACCAGCGGCTCGCGATGGCGATCGCCCTCCGCGTCACGCGATGACGCCGGCGGCGTGAAAACATCTGTCCCCGTGCACCCCGATCTCTCTGCCGACCTGTGCGCCCGTCTGCGCGAGGCCTTCCTGACCGCCGGCTACACCGCGGACGGCGTCGTCGACGCCCTCGGCCCGCAGGCCCACGCCGCCCTGGGCCGCGGTGAGCCCGAGCCCGCCCGCCGCGCCAGCAGGGACGCCGGGTCGCTCGGCACGCTGATCCGCCTGTTCCTGCTCGGCGACGACGAGCCCGAGAAGGACGTCCGCGCCGCACTCGACGGCGTCGACATCGACGACGCCGTCAAGAACGAGGTCCTGACGAAGGACCTCCGCGCCGGCCTCGACGTCCGTCCGTACGAGGACAACTGGTGGGTCATCGCCGACCTCGACTCCGACGTCCGCGGCGGAGCGGTCCCCGAGGACCACGTGCTCGGCGTCGGCCACGCGTCCATCAGCCTCGCCCGCGCCACCAGGCGCACGCCGGTCGGCACGCTGCTCGACCTCGGCACCGGCTGCGGCGTCCAGGCCCTGCACGCCAGTACGCACGCCCAGCGCATCACGGCGACCGACCTGTCCGAGCGCGCGCTCCGGCTCGCCCAGGGCACGTTCCGCATCAACGACCTCGACGTGGAGACGCTGCAGGGCGAGTGGTTCGGCCCGGTCCGCAACCGGCGGTTCGACCAGGTCGTGTGCAACCCGCCGTTCGTCGTCGGCCCGCCGCGCGTCGACTACGTCTACCGCGACTCCGGCCTCGGCGGCGACGACGCGTCGGCGCTCGTCATCCGGCAGCTGCCCGCGTTCCTCAACGAGGGCGGCGTCGGCCAGCTCCTCGCGTCGTGGGTGCACCGCAAGGGCGAGGACTGGGAGGAGCGCGTCTCAGGCTGGCTGCCCCGCGGCGGCATCGACGCCTGGTTCGTGCAGCGCGACATCGCCGAGCCCGCCCTCTACGTCGGCACGTGGCTCAAGGACGCGGGCGTCGACCCGCGCAGCCCCGAGGGCCGGGCGAAGGCGAGCGCGTGGCTCGACTGGTTCGAGGAGAACGACGTCCAGGGCGTCGGTTTCGGCTACGTGACGCTGCGGCGCACCGACGAGATGCACTCGCAGGTCGTGTGCGAGGACCTGCGCCACGCCTTCGACGACCCGCTGGGCCCGGAGGCGGCGCGCTGGCTCGACAACGTCGCGTGGCTGCGCGCGAACCCCGACCTGCTCGGTCAGCGGTTCAAGGTCGCGGACACCGTGCTGCTCGAGGAGGTGTCCGAGGCGGGCGACGAGGGCTGGCGCAAGGTGGTCGCACGCCTGCACCGCACCGACGGGCCCGGCTGGCAGCACGAGGTCGACGAGGCGACGGCGAAGCTGGTCGCCGGCTGCACCGGCGCGTTGCCGCTCGAAGACCTGCTCTCACTGCTCGAGTTCGCATACGGAGAAATCGATGCAGAAGCCGCGTTGCCGATCGTTCGTGATCTCATCCGGCACGGAATGTTGATTCCCGCGTGAAAGCGGTTGTGGCGCGCGTCACAGAGGCGAGCGTGGAAGTCGGCGGGGAGATCATCGGCGCGATCGACGAGCCCGGATTGCTGGTCCTGCTGGGCGTCCACCACGACGACACGGACGCCCACGCCCGCAAAATGGCGCAGAAGCTGCACGGTCTGCGCATCCTCGACGACGAGCGGTCGTGCGAGTCGACGGGTGCTCCGCTGCTGGTCGTCAGCCAGTTCACCCTCTACGGGGACACCCGCAAGGGCCGCCGTCCGTCCTGGACGGCGGCCGCCCGGCCCGAGCACGCCGAACCGTTGGTGAACGCCGTCGTGGCCGAACTGCGCCAAAAGGGCGCGCGCGTCGAAACGGGACGATTCAGGGCCGATATGAAGGTGCGGAGCGTGAACGACGGTCCGTTCACGGTGCTCGTCGAGGTGTGACGCACCCTCTCGGCTAAACGGTTCTCAGCCAATCCTCAGATTAGTCGCGCAACCGCTGTGACAGCGGTGACGTCTTCAGGTCATGGAAGTCGGGAACGAATTCGGAATCGCGTTCGTTACCCAGGTATCAGCCAGCTAGCGACGGGATCAGGACAGGGCCCGCAGCGACACCGGCAACCAGGGCGCAGCGCCGCGCCGCCTTGACCGCCAGCGCGACTCGTCGCCGCCCGCAGCAGGGGGAGGGAGATCCATGACCGTCACGAGGATCTCCGACCGTGAAGTCGGAGAGAACACCACCGTCACCACCGCCGAGCACGAGCTCGACGCACAGGGGCCGGCAGCCGATCTCGTTCGAGTCTACCTGAACGGCATCGGCAAGACGGCGCTGCTCACCGCCGAGGAGGAGGTGGAGCTCGCCAAGCGCATCGAGGCCGGTGTGTTCGCACACCACGTCCTCGACACGGCCAAGCGCCTCACCCCGACGCGTCGCGAAGAGCTGGGGGAGCTCGTCCGCGACGGCCGCCGTGCCAAGGACCACCTGCTCAAGGCGAACCTGCGTCTCGTCGTCTCGCTGGCCAAGCGCTACACCGGCCGCGGCATGCCGCTGCTGGACCTGATCCAGGAGGGCAACCTGGGTCTGATCCGCGCCGTCGAGAAGTTCGACTACACCAAGGGCTTCAAGTTCTCGACGTACGCGACGTGGTGGATCCGCCAGGCGATCACCCGCGGCATGGCGGACCAGGGCCGCACCATCCGCCTCCCCGTCCACCTCGTCGAGCAGGTGAACAAGCTCGCGCGGATCAAGCGCGACCTGCACCAGTCGCTCGGCCGCGAGGCGACGAACGAGGAGCTCGCGAAGGAGTCCGGCCTCAACGTCGACAAGGTCTCCGACCTGCTCGACCACGCCCGCGACCCGGTATCGCTCGACATGCCGGTCGGCACGGAGGAGGACGCTCCCCTCGGTGACTTCATCGAGGACTCGGACGCGACCGACGCCGAGAGCGCCGTCATCTCCGGCCTGCTGCAGGACGACCTGCGCCGCGTGCTCGCGACGCTGGAGCCGCGCGAGCAGGCGGTCATCCGGCTGCGCTACGGCCTGGAGGACGGCCAGCCGCGCACGCTGGACCAGATCGGCAAGCGGTTCGGGCTGTCGCGCGAGCGGGTGCGGCAGATCGAGCGCGAGGTCATGTCCAAGCTCCGCCAGGGCGAACGCGCCGCGAAGCTGCGCGCCTAC
Organism: Lentzea sp.; assembly: GCF_036380075.1. Lineage (NCBI taxonomy): Bacteria > Bacillati > Actinomycetota > Actinomycetes > Pseudonocardiales > Pseudonocardiaceae > Lentzea > Lentzea sp. The sequence goes on from NZ_DASVFL010000224.1 coordinate 48,865, forward strand.
GCCTCGTAGCGGGCACCGGACGTCACTCGTCCGGCAGTATTGACTTGTGACTCAACTCACGGCACGGTCGGGCGTTACCAGAGCCACGCGACGCCCGTCGTGAGTCGGGTTTCGCACGCGAAGGAAGGTCGGGGCGGCCGGGGGCTGCCCCGGCCTTCCGCGTTCCGGGGGCGGTGGGCTCCCACGTTGCGAAGAACACGGTGGACGGCCACCGGAAGGTCCCTGTGGTGGCGGTACGGTTTTCTGATCCGAACTGCACACCGTTGGAGTTGTGTACGACGTGCCCACCACTTTCGAGTACACCGACGTCCTGCCGCTCGCGAAGGACACCGAGACCGAGTACCGCCTCGTCACCTCCGACGGGGTGAAGCTGATCGAGGCCGGTGACCGCAAGTTCCTCGAGATCGCCCCCGAGACGCTGACGCTGCTCGCGAAGGAGGCGATCCGCGACATCCAGCACCTGCTGCGCCCGTCGCACCTCGCCCAGCTGCGCAAGATCGTCGACGACCCCGAGGCGTCGGGCAACGACCGCTTCGTCGCGATGGACCTGCTGCGCAACGCCGCCATCTCCTCCGGCGGTGTGCTGCCGATGTGCCAGGACACCGGCACGGCGATCATCATGGGCAAGCGCTCCGAGACCGTCCTGACCGGCGGCGACGACGAGCAGGCGCTGGCCCGCGGGGTCTTCGAGGCCTACCAGGAGCTCAACCTGCGCTACTCGCAGATGGCGCCGCTGACGTTCTGGGACGAGAAGAACACCGGCACGAACCTGCCCGCGCAGATCGAGGTGTTCCACAAGCCCGGCCAGGAGCCCGTCTACGAGCTCCTGTTCATGGCCAAGGGCGGCGGCAGCGCCAACAAGACGTTCCTCTACCAGGAGACCAAGGCGGTCCTGAACCCGAAGCGCCTCGCGTCGTTCCTGGACGAGAAGCTGCGCTCGCTCGGCACCGCCGCGTGCCCGCCGTACCACCTGGCCGTGGTCGTCGGCGGCCTGTCCGCCGAGCAGAACCTCAAGGTCGCGAAGCTCGCGTCGGCCCGCTACCTCGACACCCTGCCGACCGAGGGCTCGCCGTCGGGCCACGCGTTCCGCGACCGGGACCTCGAGCAGCAGGTCCTGGAGCTGACCCGCGACTTCGGCATCGGCGCCCAGTTCGGCGGCAAGTACTTCTGCCACGACGTGCGCGTCATCCGCCTCCCCCGGCACGGCGCGTCCCTGCCGGTCGGTGTCGCGGTGTCGTGCTCGGCCGACCGCCAGGCGAAGGCCCGCATCACCGCCGAGGGCGTGTTCCTGGAGCAGCTGGAGCGCGACCCGGCGCAGTTCCTGCCCGAGGTCGAGGGCGAGGACCTGTCCGACGAGGTCGTCCGCATCGACCTCACCCGCCCGATGGCGGAGATCCGCGAGGTCCTCACCCAGCTGCCGGTGAAGACCCGCGTCTCGCTGACCGGTCCGCTGGTCGTGGCCCGCGACATCGCGCACGCCAAGATCAAGGAACGCCTCGACGCCGGCGAGGAGATGCCGCAGTACCTGAAGGACCACCCGGTCTACTACGCCGGTCCGGCCAAGACACCCGAGGGCTACGCGTCCGGGTCGTTCGGCCCGACGACGGCCGGGCGGATGGACTCCTACGTTGAACAGTTCCAAGCCGCGGGCGGTTCGCTGGTGATGCTCGCCAAGGGCAACCGCTCCAAGCAGGTCACCAACGCGTGCGCGTCGCACGGCGGCTTCTACCTGGGCTCGATCGGTGGCCCGGCGGCGCGGCTGGCGCAGGACTGCATCCGCAAGGTCGAGGTGCTCGAGTACCCCGAGCTGGGCATGGAGGCGGTCTGGAAGATCGAGGTCGAGGACTTCCCCGCGTTCGTCGTGGTCGACGACAAGGGCAACGACTTCTTCGCCGAGACGTCCACGCCGACCCTGCAGATCACGTTCCGCCGGTAGAACACCCCCGGAACCCCCGATCAAACCGTACGGTTGTCCCGTATTCTTTCGATCGGGGGTTCCGTCGTGATCGACCACGTGCAGGTGGCCCGCCGTCCCCGGCGGTGGCGAGGTACACGTGGGCGTCGAGGACGACTTCCGCCCCGCGAGCAAAGCCCACCCGGCGTTCGCCGTCGACGTGACCGCGGTGGCACGGGCGGTCGAGGCCGCCGGTCACCCCGTCGTCTGGGCCGATCCGGCGAAGGTCCCCGGCCGGCTCCGCTTCCACACGGTCGACGGCGTCGGCAACCGCGTCGAGTTCGTCGCCGACGCCACGAGCTGATATATCGGCTGACGGTCGCGATATGCGATATATCAGCCGGCCTCCTCGCGGGACTCCAGCACCAGGCGGCGGTCCCCCAGCGGCGCGGCCAGCCGGACGGTCAGCGGTACCTGGCGGACCTCCTGCGTGCACATCGTGCCCGGCGGCTGCTTGGTGATGGTGACCAGCGTGATCTGGACGACCTCCGCGGACTGGGCCGTCACCTCGGCACGGGCCTCCTTGCAGCCGCCACCGACACCGAAGACCTCGACGTCGCGGCCGTCGTTGAAGACGTAGGCCTCGTCGCGGTAGGTGTCTGACAACGATGTCGTGTCGACCTTCTCCTTCGCCACGGGCGTGACGTCCGGCGGCACGACGGGCTTCTCCTCCGAGATGGAGACGGGAGGCTGCACCGGGGCGTTCGTCGGGTTCACGCCGGACGAGCCGGGAGTACCGGGCGCGGACGTGCCCGTGGTCGGCGCGGCGCCCGACGAGCTCGACCCGGACGAGCTGGAGCCGGACGTGCCGGACGAACAGCCGGCGAGCACGGCGGCGAGAGCAACGGCAGCGACGGCGTTTCTCATGCGCACCATCCTTGCAAACCGGGGCGAACGGTCCCGGTGAGGTGAGGTGCCCGGCCGGCGGGGCAGGTGCCGGCCGGGCACCGGGGGGAGGAAGGTCTACTTCTGTTCCTGCCGCGACGTCAGCACGACCGTGCGCTCACCGAGGGGTTCGGACAGCTGCACCGTCAGCGGCGGGAAGCGGATGTCCATCGTGCACATCTGCTTGGTCAGCGGCGTGGTCTCGAGCAGCTCGATCTTCACCGCGGTCGCGGTCTGCTCCAGCACGGACGCGCTGGCCTTGCCGCACCCGCCCTCCTGGCCGATGACGCCGACGGTCCTGCCGTCACCCTGCGTCCACACGGTGCGCGGCACGTCGGGCGACAGGGCGTTGGCGTCGATCTTGGTCACGGGCGTGCCGTCCGGCGGCACCTCTCCCGGGGCGATTCCGGGGGGAGGCGCCTCCGAGGACGAGGTGGCGGTCGGCAACGTCGGACCGCCACCGGCCCCGGGGCTCGCGTTCTGCGCGCTGCCACAGGCCGAGAGGACGAGCAGCAGGGCGCCAGTGCCGACTACGGTTCCTATGTGCCTCATGCACCAAGGACGGAACCGCGGTCACAACGGGTTGCAGCGACTTCTCTTCACAGTTACCGCGACACGGCGGCCACGGCCTCGCGCAACGCCTCCAGACGGGCGGCGGACGCCAGTCCCCCGTGGTAGAGGTGGAACTCCTCGAC
>NZ_DASVFL010000225.1:0-5626 GCF_036380075.1 Lentzea sp.
ACCCGGGCATCGTGTCGATCCCGTTCTCCTTCCTGTGCGGCTTCCTGGCGACGATCTTCTCGAAGCCGGACGAGGACAAGGCGGCCCTGGCGGCGGAGATGGAAGTGCGAGCGATCTCGGGCATCGGCGCGAAGGCCTGACGCGGCAGCGGAAGCCCATTCGGGCTCGGCCGGTCGCGCGGCGGCGAGGCCACCCAGGTCTTTCGTCCGGGGGTGCACGACCACGCTGGAACAGGCACCCGCACGGCCAACCCGACCACGCTGGAAGCCTGGAACCCCACCTCACCCAGGGATGATCCCCGACTCGTGAGCGATGATCGCCGCCTGAACCCGGTTCTTCACCCCGAGCTCCCGCAAGATCGTGCTCACGTACACCTTCACAGTCCCCTCGACCACGTGGATCCGAGCAGCGATCTCAGCGTTGGACAGCCCGGCCCCCACCAGCCCGAGCACCTCCCGCTCCCGATAGGTCAACCCGGCAATCCGTTGCGTGGCAACGAACAACGGCCGAGCCCGAGACACCTGCTCCACCACCCGCTTGGCCACCGACGGGGACAGGTAGGCCCCACCGGAGGCAACCGCCCGAACCCCGGACACGATCTCGGCCGGATCCCCGGTCTTCAGCACGAACCCGGCCGCCCCCTCCCCCAACGCCCGGCTGATGTAGGCGTCGTCGGCGAAGGTGGTCAGCACCAGCGTGTGCGTGGCGGGGTGGCACTCGCGGATGACCCGCGCGGCGTCCAGTCCGTCCAGGACCGGCATGCGGATGTCGAGCACGGCGACGTCGGGGCGGTACCGGGCGACCAGGTCGATCACCGCGCTGCCGTTCTCCGCCTCCGCGACCACCTCGATGTCGCCGGCGGTGCCGAGGACGGCCTTCACGCCGAACCTGACCACCGGTTCGTCGTCGGCCAGCACGACCCTGATCAACCGCTCCTCCTGACGAGCCAGGTCTTCGAGACGAGACGATCATCCCGGAAGCACAGCTGGTGCAGGTCGTGGCGGTCGGCGTCGAACGGGTTGGCGTGCGTGCTGTAGTAGCGGCACTCGGCGTCGCGAGGTGCGGTGACGCCCAACGGGTTGTCCACCCGTGTGCGCAGGGGCAGGTCCATGTCCTCCTCGTCCTGCCCGATAGCCGCCCGTTCGAACTGGTCCGCGGTGAGCACCGACGTGACCGAGTCGAACACCATGTAGCCCGGCACGCCGATGGCGATCCCCACGCACACGACCGAGGTGATGAGCACGGTCCGGCGCGCGCTCTTGCGGAGTTCCTCCTCCGTCCTTTCGCGACGGACGTGCGTCGGCGTGGTGCGCGGCAGCGGGCGTTCCGGGAGCTTCGCCCGCACCTCGAAGCCGCCCTCGTCCGTCGGCGCGGCCTCGAACCAGCCGCCGACCAACGCGACGCGTTCTGCCAGGCCGAGGAGGCCTTTGCCGCTGCCCACGGCGTGCGTGCGGGGCGCGGGGCCGTTGGTGACGCGCAGGTCCAGGTTCGCGGTGAGGGTCACGGTGACCCGCGAACCCGGCGCGTGCTTGATCACGTTCGTCAGCGCCTCGGCGACCACGCGGTGCACGGTGCGGGCGATGATGCCGTCGATGCCGGTCCTGCGGCCGTTGACGAGCTCGACGCGCAGTCCGCTGCGGGCGACGACCTCCTCGACGGTGGCGACGGGTTCGTCCTCGTCGGCGCGCAGCACCTGCATGACGTCGGCGAGACGTTCGGCGGCCGCCGTGACACTGGCACGGGCGGTCTTGGCCGCTTCGCGCTGTTGTGCGGTGAGCGTGGGTTCCAGTTCCAGCGCACCGACGAGCAGTGCGGCCCTGGCCAGCTCGTGGCCGACGAGGTCGTGCATCTCCCCCGCGAGCCTCGCCCGTTCCGCGCCGCGGGCGTTCTCGGCGTCGCGTTCCAGCAGGGAGGCGTGCTCCCAGCCGACCTCCTGGAGCTCGGCGTAGCGGCGGCGGAACCGGCCGAACGCCCACGGGACGACGCCGAGCACACCGACGCCGGAGGTGACGGCGAGCGCGGTGTCGGAACCACCGCGCTCGGTCAGGGCCACGACCACGCCGACGACCTCGGCGATCGCCAGTGCGATGGCGGCCGGCCGCGGGTCGGCGGCGCACCGGCCCGCGAGGAAGCCCACCAACGCCAGTGCGGGAGCGAGCGCGAGCACCGTCAGGTCGAACTCGACGCTGATGAGGTAGCAGGCGAGCCACGCCGCCAGTGCTGTCCCGAGCGCGACCGCCGGCCGTTTCCGCACGACCGCGAACGCCGCGGCGAACAGCACCAGGTAGAGCAGGACCTCCCACACGGCGTCCATCATCGCAGTCGCTGGAGCACCACAGTCGGCGCGTCGTCCTGCCTCCGCGCGCGCTCACGCCGGTCCAGCAGCACCGCGATTCCCCACGACACCAACGCTCCCAGCAACAAACCGGCCAGCACGTCGTGCACGTAGTGGACACCCACGATGACACGCGACGAAGCCGCCGCAACGGCACAGACCGCCGCGACCCAGCCGTAGGCGCGGTGCAGGCACCAAATGGCCATCGCGGACGCACCGGCGATCACCGAGTGGTTGCTGGGGAACGACCAGTCGCCCGGATCGGGGCACGGGGCGAGCGAAGGCGCCGTGCGGCAGGGCCTCTCCTCCTGCACGACGAGTTTCACGACCTCGCTGACCGCGTAGGCCACCACGACGCCGGCGCCGCCGAGGAACGCCCTCAACCGGTGCTGGAACCACAACGCCAGGAACATCAACGCGAACACGCCCAGCACCGCGTCGGTGCCGATCACAAGCCAGGTCACCCAGCCGAACCTACGAAAACCGCGGCCCCGGCACCTCTGCCGATCGGTTCCGGGCGACCTTTACTTTCGACAGGTCTGCGCGGCACCGCCGGAGGTCGTCGGCGTGGTCTGTTCCACGCCGACGACCCGGGTCTCGTCGTCCGTGACGACCACGAGCCGCACGTCGCCGTTGGTACGACCACCGGAACGCTGCACGCCACCCGCAACGACTTCCCTGGCGGCAGGGTGAGGTCGCTGTGCTGGAGGTAGCCGTCGTCGTCGATCTGCACGAGCCGGTGGTCGACGGTGCGGTGCGGGCTCTCGACGTGCGCGGTCACGTCCTGCCGCCGGGTGTGACCGGCGCTGGTCAGCACGAGCAGCAGGGACAGGGTCCGGAGCACGCGACGAGTCTGGCAGGACCCGCCGCCGTCGCGCCGACGTTTGCGCACCCCGGTCACCGGAAACCACGAGGACATGACTGAGCACCAGTTCACGACCCCGCTGGGCGGCGGCGAGCCCGTCGACGACGAGCCGGACGCGGTCGCGGTCGAGGAGGCCGGCGAGCACGTCACCGCGCCCGAGGAGACCGCGATGCACATCGAGGAGACCGAGGAGGGCGGCGGCCGCGTCGACCGTCCGGACGACGGCTACCTGGAGCGGTGAATCACCGTCGAATGAACCACGGAGGGTGACCACCAGGTCAACGCCCGATCGCTCGAACGGCGCTTGAGTCCCGCTGGAGCGAGTGCTCGTCTAGGACACAAGCTGACCTCAAGTCGTCCTAGAGTCCTGTGTGTCGGGACAAACGAGCGAAGGACTTACAGCGATGACCACCACCGAGATCCTCACCGGCGAGCGTGCGGACCTGCTCGAGACGCTCCGGCAGCACCGCTGGTTCCTGACGTTCACCGCGCAGGGCCTCACCGACGAGCAGGCCGCGTCGAGCCCGACCGCGAGCGCGCTGAGCGTCGGCGGCCTCATCAAGCACGTCGCCGCGGTCGAGGAGAACTGGGTCAAGTTCATCGAGCAGGGCACCTCGGCCATGGAGTCCGACCCGGGCTCGGAGGCCTACGAGAACCACGAGGCGAACTTCCGCATGGCGCCGGGCGAGACGCTGGAGAGCGTCATCGCCCGGTACAACGAGGTCGCGGCCCACACCGACAAGCTGGTCGAGACCGTCGACATGGACCTCTCGCACCCGCTGCCGTCCGCCCCGTGGTTCCCCGAGGGCAAGACGTGGTCGGCGCGGCGCGTGTTCGTGCACATCGTCGCCGAGACCTCGCAGCACGCGGGCCACGCGGACATCATCCGCGAGACGATCGACGGCCAGAAGACGATGGGCTGATCAGGCCTTCGGCGGTGAGAAGGTCGAGAGGAACTGGTCCCGGAAGTCGCTCATCCGCGACACCGGGGCCGTGCCGCCCGGCTTGAGCCCGTCGTCCCACTTCCAGGAGTCGACCTCCGCCAGCACGGCGGGGTCCTTGGCCACGATGGTGATCGGCACGTCCCGCGACGCTCCCTCGCCGGTCACCATCTGCGCCGGCTGGTGGTCGCCCAGGAACACCACCACCAGGTTCTCGTCGCCGTACCGCTCGATCCACGAGACCACGGACTCCAGCGAGTACGAGATCGAGTGCGCGTAATCGGCGCGCACGGCCGCCGGGTCGCGGCCGAAGATCGACTCGGGCGGGTCGTTCGAGGCGGGCATGGTCGAGTAGATCGACCCGTCGCCCAGCTTCTCCCAGTCGACGGAGTCGGGCGTCGGCGACCACGGCGCGTGCGAGGACACCATCGGGATCGCGGCCATCACCGGACCGTGCTGCTTCGACCTCTCGTTGCGCTGGAACGACTCCAGCGTGAACTGGTCCGGCGTCGTCGCGTAGCCGAAGCGCGGGCCCTTGTAGCCGAGGTCGGCGGCGTCGTAGATCTCGTCGTAGTGGAAGAAGTCCCCCTCCGGCCACGCCTGCGTGATGCCGGGGACCACCCCGACCGAACGCCACGACGACTCGCGGAACGCGCGCGGCAGCGTCAGCCGGTCGGACGCCACGAGGTTGCGGTAGCGCTGCTGGTTGTCGATCCACAGCCCGGACAGCAGGGTCGCCTGCGCCATCCAGCTGCCGCCGCCGGCCGTGGGCGAGGTCAGGTAGGCGGACTTCGCGGTGTAGCCGGCCGACTTCAGGCGCGAGTCCCCGTCCGCGAGCTTGGCGGAGACGTCGGGCATGTCCAGCGCCGACTTGCCGTAGCTCTCCACGAACGTGAACACGACGTCCTTGCCCTGCAACGAGGACAGCAGGTCCTGCTGTCCTCGGAACGCGTCGACCGAGGCCTCCGCGGCGAACGCCTCCTGGTCGTGCAGGCCGACCTTCACGCGCCGCGCGTGGTCGGCCACCGCGGTCGCGGCGGCGTCGGAGTAGACCGGAACCCCCGGCACGGCAAGCGAAACACACGCCACGACGGTCAGCGCCACGGCACGGATCGCGACGGGACGCCGTGCCGCGGCGACGGAACTCAGGCGCAGCACGGACACCGCGGCGACCCACACGATCCCGACGACCAGTGCGACCGTGAGACCCACGGCCAGCACCGAGGCGACCCGGCCGAACGTCACGTCCACGAAGTCGATGGCGGGCACCAGCAACGGCCAGTCCAGCACGAGGTCGAACGGCCGGTACAGCACCACGTCGAACCCGATGTCCATGATCTTCACGACCGTGAACAGGCCCAGCGCGACACCGCCGGCGATCGCGGCCGGCTTGCGGAACCGTTCGGGCAGCAGCACCAGCACCATGACACCGGCGAGGCCTTCGAGCGGGACGCGCAGGAACGCCTCGGGCGTGAACTTCTCCAG
>NZ_DASVFL010000226.1:0-25993 GCF_036380075.1 Lentzea sp.
CCCATTGCTGCATGGTCTGGGTCATTCTCGTCTGCTTCCCCTGCCTTCAGAGGAGGCAACTGACTGGCCCAGTCGGCAAATGTCGGAGTCTTCTGCCCGCCAGGACCGTGCGTAGGCTGCGGCAGCATTGCGACCGTATTCTTAGCCGCAACGAGCACAAGCCGCTTGCGAACTTGAGGAACGCCGTAATCTAGGGCAGAGAGCACTTGACAAGTAACATCGTAACCGTGCTTCTTGAGAGCACGGACAAAAGAATTAAAAGGACCAGTGCGACCGACTTTTTGCAAACCCGGTACGTTCTCAACAACCACATAATCGGGACTTAGCGCAAGAATAAAACGTTGGAACTCAGCCAGCAGAAAGCGCCGCGGATCCTTCTTACCTGAAGATCTGTTCTGCTTAGAAAAGGGCTGACACGGTGCACATCCGGAAAACAAGACAGGCTGCTTCTTGGGAAGGATCTTAGCGATCTCTTCAACATCCAGAGACTGAATGTCACGCTCGAAGAACTTCGCTTCGGGAAAGTTCTCCCGGTACGTCGCCGCAGCCTCTGGATCGTTGTCGATTCCAGCCAAGATCGACATCCCGGCATCGCGGAAGCCGAGACTTGTCCCGCCGCAACCGGAGAAGAAGTCCACAACCGCGATCGTCATCGTGCCTCGCCGTCAGTGCTGTTCCAGGAACGCCCTAACCCGAGCGCGGACATACTCTAACACAGGGTTCGAGTCCTCAATAGCAGCTAGCGCTCTTTCCTGCTCCGTGAGAATCTCGGCAGAGGTAACAGTTTCCCATTCCTCTCTTCCCAATGCCCTGGCAGTTCTGGTAACCCAGTCCTCCTTGCCTCCATCAACCTCTGCAGCCAGGCCTTCCATCTCAAGCAGTAGCGCCTCAGGAGTGTCCCCCGGCAGATAGTCGACGTTTGCATATATCCAGGCGAGCACGGCCCTTAGCTGCTTCTCTTTGTCACCTGCCGCCGCGACACCGCCCGCACCGTTTAGCGAAAGCTGTGGCTTTCCGCCAAGCTGGAGTGTCACTACTTCCTCAAGCTTGTCTTCGGAGACCTTTGACGGCTCGACAGCGTCTTCCTTTGGTTTCTTATCCCCATCCAGCAGGACAAGACTCCTGTCATTTTCCGCGAGAGCAAATGCAGGAACGAAGCGTTGCTGGATCCCGTCAGCACCTCCCGGAAGGGAGGCGATCTTAAGCTGCGCACTTGCCGATTCACCCAGCGGTCGTATGGCGCGCCTAACAATCGCTTGAGCCAGCTTATCTTCGACATAAATAGTTTTTTCTTGCGCCAAACGTACACCAAGCCGGAAGAACGCCTCAGACGCGTCAGACTCCTGAGAGACAAGCTCGACTTTTCCATCTGCCGCAGAAGAATGAAAGACTTTGATCGCCTCAGGTGGCAGACCGCGCACTATCTCAGGCGAATGTGTAGAGATCACAATTTGAAGCTTCTTTAGCTTCGACTGCTCCGCCAAGAATTCCATGAGCTGGCCTTGCGCCCCAGGGTGAAGTGAGACCTCAGGCTCATCCAGAAGTATCAGCGAGCCGTCCTTGGCCTCGCTCACTTTCTTGACAAGCATCGCAACCGCGAACTCGCCACTCCCAGCGAATGCCTCAGAATAACGCAGACCGAAGTACCTTAGTATCACCGTAGAGCCCTCGACATCAAGATACTTATGAGTCAAGAAAGTGATCTTCTCGTACTTTCTGCCAAGAATCCGAGAAATCCAGTAGCACTGTCTTTCGGTGGCATCCACGCCGGGAGACACGATTCTGGGCGACGAGAAGAAGGAGTGCTCCGCACGCCCGCTCGCCAGAGACTCAGCGATATGCGGCGAGCGACGTCTAATGAACGCCTTCTTCTCGGTGAGTGTCGCCCCACCCTTGCGATAGGGAACGTGAAAGAAGAACTTGTCGTAGGCAGATAGCTCGGATCTGAAGTCCAGATACTCAACTGTTTTCTTGATTGCTTTCCAGCGGGTCTGAGTTCGTTCCGACGGAAGAGTCTCGCCCGGCTTCAGCTTCTCCACCGCCTGCATCCCGTCACCAATAATGGGGCGAGATGGCTCAAAGTAATCCGGATTCTCTCCTCGAACAATTCGAGTTTTGATCACCTCAACAACTTGCCCAGTACTGGGAGCAATGTACCCGTGAATGAACCTATGCCTATCCACATTGTCGATAGGGTCGAGGCTTGTCGAGAACCAGTACTGTCCTACGTTGTAGTAATCGGGACATCCTTGCAGTGCACGCAACACTGCAGTCTTATTCGTTCCGTTCGGTCCAACAAGAGCTGTGATGGGGTGAGTGAAGTCGACCCGTGTTCCTTCCCGAATGTTACGGAAATACGGAAACCGAATGTGTCGGATAAACGGTTCGAACTTCCCGGCCTCCAGCATGCTGGATAGAGCCTTGTGCGTCTTGTCCACATGCACCCCTGCGGTCGCTCTTGAACTACGCATCAGACATCGTATGGCGTGCCGACTGCGTTAGCTCCTATCGCAGGATTGACACGTTCAGGTGTCGACTTCGCGTCCACAATGTAGGTAGCCGACAGATGATCACGGTGCGCGCTTCGCCCTCCCGCCAACCGAGTCTCGCCGCACGTCCACACAGCAGTCACCGTCTATGCAACGTTCCCAGCACTGGATTGCAGAATTTGGCTCTACGGGATCAAGGCGCCGCCGCTGGCGGCGCGTGCGGTCTGGCGCTGCGCCAACATCCATCCCGGCACTCCCGGCATCCGCTTCGCTCCGCCGGTCGGCCGGGCGGCGCTGCGCGCCGGACCTCGGACGCCAGCTGTCTGCTTGCACGATCCGAGCTCCGATTCGTCCCGACTCCCAACGAGCGCCAGCGCGGTCACCGCAGGCGGCTGTGCACGGCGCTCGACTGCCGCGACGGCTGCGCCGCCTTGCCACCGAACCATGTGGCCCACAGTTCCTGGCGTCTCAGCACTGCGGAAGCCAGTTGCTCGAAGAGGTCCGTAGCTGGCAGCCTCTGACCATCGACTCAACAGGTGTCGCCGGGGCACCCGAGGCTACGGCCAAACCAGCGGTAGTAAGAGGCGGCAGGTTGATACCCGCACGCGTGGCACACGTTCGGTGCCCTGAATAGTCGCCGCTGGAACCCGGCACCTCACTCAGCTACAGCATCGCCCACACGGCAATGGCCGGCAGCGCCGCGCCAAAGCTGGAACAAGCGCCACCGGCCGTGTTCGAGGCTCAGTGTCGGGATGGTGGCATGGGTATGGGCGGGTCCAAGAGACAAAGATCAACCCACACTTAACCCTCACAAAACGACGACAGACGTCGAGAAGCGACTGTCCACAGTGCTCAGATCAATACGGCATCCGCGCAGGTAGTGAGCGTTGTCGAGGAAGATCAGCGAACAACGCCAAGCGAGTGCTCTTACTCTTCGGGTTCAGGGTTCGAGTCCCTGGCGGCCCACCAAACCCCCAGGTCACAGGCCTGGGGGTTTCGCATTTCAAGATCGCTGACACAGCCTGCCCACGCTTTACTCCTGTAAAACTGCTCCCGTGAGCCATGTCGGTGTGTCCCGCGCTGATGTCGAGTCGCAATTCATGCGCCTTCTGAGCGGCGAGACGAGCCGCGAAGAGGTCGACCGGTGGGTTGCTGCCCAATTGGCTCGAGACGTCACCGTCACTGACGCTGCCGTGCGAACGGCTATCGAGCGACTCCATGGTGTCGATCTCCGCCACGGAGCCTGCCTGCCCTACTTGCACAGCGAGGAGCCAGCCTTGGTTGACATCAGGCCTGCGATGCGGGCGGTCCCGTCGACGGACGGGTCACCCGGTCAGCTGGCCGCGTGGAGCTCTTCGGACGACGAGCTGACCGAGGCGCTCTGGAGAAAGTTCAGCGAGACGGCCAAAGCTCTGTTCTCGGTGCTGATCGACAACCCCGGGACGAAGTTCAACGGCGACGAACTGGGTCGGTTGCTCGACCTGCCCGCCGGCAAGCAAAGCGTTGCGGGCGTCCTCGGGTGGCCAGGCCGGCACTGCCAGGCGGCTGGACGACCGTGGCTGTGGGCATGGGACTACGCCGAGGGCGAGAACGCGCGGTACTGGATGACTGACGAGGTCGCCGACCTCTTCCGGCCGGCTCGGGCGAGGTGGGGTGGACGCCCGCAGGAGGAGCGGCTGAGCCCGTAGCGGTCCGTCCAAAGCGAAGCCCCCAGGCCAACAGACCTGGGGGCGTCTCAAAAGACCGGTCAGTGGTGCACGCCCTCCGCGGACCCACTGGTCCGGTTCGGCAGCAGAGCCGCCACCACGATCGTCACCACCGCCAACCCGGCAGCCACGACGAACGCCAGCCTCATCCCGCTCAACTGCGCCGCATCCGCGGAAACACCGGCCGAGGCAAGGTCACTGGCGCGCGCCGACATCACGGTCACCACGAGGGCGGTGCCCACGGCTGCCGCCACCTGCTGCAACGTGCCGAGGATCGAGCTGCCGTGCGGGTACAGGGAGGACGGCAGCGCGCCCATGCCCAGGGTGAAGATCGGGGTGAACGTCGCGGCCAAGCCCACCATCAGCAGCGCGTGCAGGGCCAGGATCTGCCAGTAGGGCATGGAAGTCGACACCTGGGTGAAGCCGGCCAGTGACAGCACGATGGCCACGGAGCCCGGGATGATCAGCGGGCGGCTGCCCAGGCGGTCGTAGAGGCGGCCGACTGTCGGGCCCAGCAGGCCCATGGCCAGGCCGCCCGGCATTAGCAGCAGGCCAGTCTGCAACGGGGTCAGGCCCCGCAGGTTCTGCAGGTACAAGGGCAGCAGGATCATCGAGCCCATCATGGCCAGGAAGGCGACGCACATCAGGACCAGGGACAGGGCGAACGTGCGGTGCTTCAGGGTGCGCAGGTCCATCAGCGGGGAGTCGGTGCGCTGCAGTTTCACCTGGCGGAAGACGAACAGGGCGATGGTGACGGCGCCGGCTGCCACGATGCCGATGCTGGAGCCGAGCTCGCCCTCGCCGAACAGGCTCAGGCCGTAGACCAGGCCGCCGAAGCCGAGGGTGGCCATGGCCGCGCTCGCCCAGTCGATGGTGCTGACCTTCGGTTCGCCGATGTTGGTGAGCTGGCGCAGGCCGAAGTGGGTGACGGCGCCCGCGATGGGCAGGACGGCGACGAACAGCAGGCGCCAGGAGCCCAGCTGCAGGATCAGGCCGGAGATGGCCGGGCCCAGGGCCGGGGCTACCGAGATGGCCAGGGTGACGTTGCCCATCACCTTGCCGCGGTCGCGTTCGGGCACGACGGTCATCAGGGTGGTCATCAGCAGCGGCATCATCACGGCGGTGCCGGCGGCCTGGACGATGCGGCCGATCAGCAGGATCGTGAACGTCGGGGCGACCGCGCAGAGGGCGGTGCCGGCCAGGAACACGCCCATCGCGCTCGCGTAGCCCTGGCGGGTGGTGACGCGTTGCAGGAACCAGCCGGTGACCGGGATCACCGCCGCCATGGTGAGCATGAAGGCCGTGGAGACCCACTGCGCCGCCTGCTCGGTGACGTGCATCGACTCCATCAGGCGCGGGATCGCGTTGATCATCAGCGTCTCGTTGAGGATCACGACGAACGTCGCCAGCACCAGCAGGCGCACCACGAGCGGTGTTCGGCCCGTCTGTGCGGTCGGTCGTTCCTGGATCGCTGCAGGCATGTCAGGCCCTCACTAGGTTGCTGGCGCGGTCGTCTCGCGGCCGAGGCAGCCGTCGTCGACGTTCTTCGTGACACCGGTGGAGACCGGCAGCTCTGACAGAACTCATCGGTGTGTCCGAAGTGTTCCTCATCGGCGGGCCGTCCTCACCCCAATTCCGCCATCGGCGGATCTGGCTCTCGTCCTCCTGACCAGACGTCGAACGGCGGGGTGGCGGAATCGACATCCGCGCCGGAGAAATTTCCGGCGGCCTCGGCCCGTGGTCCGGGACGGGGTTCGGACCACGGGCCGATCCGGCCGGCCGCGGGCGGTGGAAGCGTTGCCGTGCATGAGGTTTCCGAACGGGTGGGTCGGGGGTTCGGCGCTGGTGGCCGGGCCCGTGCTGGTGTTGGTGGGCACGTTGCTGCGGTCGCCGTTCCACTTCTTCTTCCCGGACCAGTTGCGGGCCGTGGCGGAGCACCCGGCGTTGGTGAGGGCCGCCTACACGGCGTTCCTGGCCGGGAACGTGGTGCTGTGGGCGGCGGTGGCGTATCTCGTGCAGCGCATCGGGGTGCGCAGGCCCGGCTGGGCGACCTGGGCCGGGGTGCTGGTGACGGTCGGGCTCTTCGAGCGGACGTTCCACGCCGGGGCGGACCAGGCGGCGTTCACGGCGGTGGAGCACCTCGGGGTGGAAGGCGCCACGGAACTGGTGGCGAGCGGGTACGGGGAGCTGCACCTGTTCAGCTTCCTGTCGTTCACGATCCCGTTCGGCTGGTTCGTGCTGGCGGTCGCGAGCCACCTCGGCGGGGTCCTCGGGAAGGTGCGCGTGGTGGCGTTGGCGACCACGGGACTGCTGCCGCTCGGGGTGCTGAAGGGCACGGAGGTCCTGTCGGTCGTCGGGACCGCCGGGCTGTGCGTCGCGCTGGTGCCGCTGGGCGTCCGGGTGATCGGTCAGCAGCGGAAACCCACCAGGCGGACCGTGCTGACGGCCGTGCCGGTGGCACTGGGGCTAGGGGCTCTCGCGGTGCTGAGCACGCTCGGATGAGAGGGACGGCAGGGCGAACCACAGGCCGCTGAAGACGACGAAGGCCGCGACACCGACCACGATGGACGGCCACAGCCCGAGGATCACCTCGGCCAGCATGAGGACCGTGCCGGTCATCGCCAGCGAGAGGAAGGCCATGCCCACCAGGGCGAACGTGTTGCCGTAGCGGACGATGTCCTCGCGGCGGCCCTGGCGGAAGAGGACGCGGTGCCAGGCGGCGGGGGCGGTGAGGAACGCGACGGCGATCGCGGCGCACAGGACCGTCGCCAGGTGCGTCACGCGGACGTAGTCGCTGGTCGAGGCGTACTTGTCGGTGAACGCTATGGAGAGCAGGAAGCCGAAGAGGATCTGCACGCCCGCCTGGGCCACGCGCAGTTCCTGGAGCAGCTCGTTGACGTTGCGGGCGAGTCTGCGTTGGTGGGATTCCTCGGCTTCGCTCACGGCAGTCGCGTACCCGGCGGCGGCCGGTTGAAACGGGCCGTTCGGGCTACGCGGCTAACGGTTGATGACGAAGAAGTCCGTGACGAACGCGACCGGGTCGCCGGCGGTGTTGCGGCCCACCCACGTCGGGTAGACGCCGTCGCCCCAGCCCGTCGAGAACGCCACGACGTTCAGGCCCGTCAGCGGGTCGATCACGTTGGCGGGACCGCGGCCGCCGCCGACGGCGCCGAGCGCGTCGATCAGGTCGCAGTTGCCCACCTCGTCGTCGCTGGCCAGGCGGTCCAGCGCGGCCGCGGCGGAGAGGTCGAAGAACGCGCCGGTGCTCGACTTCACGTCGTAGCCGAACTCCGGCATCACGGGCAGCATCGGCACGTGCTCGCCCGGCACCACGGCCGGTCTCCACGAGTAGGCGGGCTCGTCGCGCACCGTCAGCTTGGCCGCGGCGACGCGGTAGCCCTGCCGCACGTCCGGGAAGCCGTCGCCGTCGATCCACGAGACCAGCGAGACCGACACCGGGTACCGGCCCGGCGGGACCTCCTCGGTGAACGCCTCGGCGTCCTCCGGCCACAGCACGAACGGGTCGGCCGCGACGAGCCTGCCCGTCGGCAGTGCCAGCTCACCGACCTGCCGCACCGTGACGACCTGCTGCTCGCCACCTCCGGTCGGCTTGCCGACCGGTCCGTCGACGAAGAACCGCTCGAACCCGGTCCTGATCAGTTCAACCGCCCCCACGCGTAGGCCACCTCCTGAGGGCATGTTGGCAGAAGCCTCCGACACCCGATCGGGGCACCAGGGGTGTGCGCGCCCGGCGCGGAGGGCCTCGGGCGACCCGCACGGGTGCGACCCTGCGGCGATGCGGATCCCGTCGGCGGAGGAGGCCGTCCCGGCCGGGATCACGGCTCAGAAAAGTTGACGCGGTTGTAACGGCGGCGCGCGTTCGCCCAGCGGACGCACGATCCGCTGACGGCCGCTGCGGCGGGAACCGCTCCGCTCGACGAAGATCACGGCAGGTCAGTGCCGTAACCTGGAGGGCGTGTCCGTTCCCACCCTCAAGATCGGCCCGTTCGCCGTCGACCCGCCCGTCGTGCTGGCGCCCATGGCGGGCATCACCAACGTGGCGTTCCGGCAGCTGTGCCGTCAGTACGGGGCCGGGCTCTACGTCTGCGAGATGATCACCGCGCGGGCGCTGGTGGAGCGCGACGCGATGACCATGCACATGATCACGTTCGACGAGAGCGAGAGCCCTCGGTCGATGCAGCTCTACGGTGTCGACCCCGAGAACGTCGGCGAGGCCACGAAGATGATCGTGGACGAGAACCTCGCGGACCACATGGACATGAACTTCGGCTGCCCCGTGCCCAAGGTGACGCGCAAGGGCGGCGGGGCGGCGCTGCCGTACAAGCGGGAGCTGTTCCGGCAGATCGTGCGGGCCGCCGTCCGCAACGCCGGGGACATGCCGGTCACCGTCAAGTTCCGCATCGGCATCGACGACGAGCACCTGACGTATCTCGACGCCGGTCGCATCGCGCAGGACGAGGGTGCGCAGGCCGTGGCGTTGCACGCGCGCACGGCGTCGCAGCGGTACTCCGGCAAGGCGGACTGGACGGCCATCGCCCGGCTCAAGGAGGCCGTGACGGGCATCCCGGTGCTCGGCAACGGCGACATCTTCAGCGCCCAGGACGCCCTCGACATGGTCGCCGAGACCGGGTGCGACGGCGTGGTCGTCGGACGAGGGTGCCTCGGCCGGCCGTGGCTGTTCCGGGACCTGCAGGCGGCGTTCCGGGGCGAGCCGGTGCCCGAGGGGCCGAGCCTGGGCGAGGTGGCCACCGTCCTGCGCACGCACGCGACGCTGCTGGCCGCCCACTACGGCGAGGAGAAGGGCCTGCGGGACCTCCGCAAGCACATGGCCTGGTACTGGCACGGCTTCCCGGTCGGCGGCGACACGCGGCGGGCGTTCGCGATGGTGTCGAGCCTGCAGCAGCTGGACGACCTCATCGGGCAGCTCGACCCGAGCGTGCCGTTCCCCGAGAACGCCGAGGGGCCGCGCGGCAGGCAGGGTTCCGCGGCGAAGGTCGTGCTGCCAGAGGGGTGGCTCGACGACCCCGAGGACGCGACAGTCCCCGCCGGCGCGGACGTGATGCACTCCGGTGGCTGAGCGCATCGCGTTACTCGTCGCCTCGCTCGCGCTGCTCGCGGGCTGTGCCGGTCCCGTCGCGGGCACCCCGAGGGCCGCGACGCTCAGCGACGGGGACCGGGCGAAGTTCAAGGAGTTCTACGAGCGCCTGAACAAGGCGGGCGACCAGGGCGTGTCCCAGCAGTCCAAGCTGCTCAAGGACACCCAGCACCCCGACTTCCGGCAGAAGACGTGCGACCTGCGCGGGGCCACCATCAAGGTCGAGCCGACCTGGTCCACGCTGCGCACCGACGCCGACTGGACACCCCCCGGCGACAAGACCCATCCGCGCGGTGACGTCTACGTCGTGGCGGTCACGATCACGCTGCGCCAGGAGGGTGCGGTGGTCGGCAACCAGATCGGATCCGTGCACGTCGTGCTGCTGGACGACGAGGTGTACGGGTTCGCGCCCTGCCTCGGTGGCTGAACGGGTTGTTGATCTTCCAAGCTCACTGGATCGGAGCAGGCGACGGTCAACCGGACGGGGGAAATCCCGCCCGCTCGTGTCCTTCTAGCTCAAGCGGCGCCTCTCGCGGGACGACACCTGCCAAGTGAGGAGGTGACCGCGATGACCGCACTGCGACCCGAGACCGCGCAGAAGACGCCCCAGAAAACGCCCCAGGCGACCCACCAGAACGCCGCTCAGCAGAACCCCCAGCAGCCCCAGCCGTCCGACGCCGGAGTCGACCGGCAGGGGCCGGGGCTCGTCGGGTTGCACGAGTCCATCGCGACGTTGCTCGCCTCCCGCGGCCAGTGGCGCCAGGCGTACCAGCACCTCCGCTCCGCCCTCGAGCTCGTCCACGCGGACCAGGTCGAGCAGCCGCACGTCCCCGAGCAGCTCCGGCGCGAGGTCGACCGGCTGCGCAGGGAGCACGCCGAGGCCCGCGAGCAGAGCCTGCGCGACAGCCTCACCGACTCCTACAACCGCCGCTACCTCGACCAGCGGCTGATGGACCTGCTGGCCGAGCACGGCGCGTGCCGGCACGGGCTGGCCATCGCGCTGATCGACCTCGACTGGTTCAAGCAGGTCAACGACACCTTCGGTCACCTGCTCGGCGACCGCGTGCTCCAGCGCGTCGTGGAGCTGCTGCAGTGCGAGCTGCCCGAGGACGCCTTCTGCGCCCGCTACGGCGGCGAGGAGTTCGTGCTCGTGCTGCCCAGGGTCGACGCCGCCTCGGCCGTGGAGATCGCCGAGGCGGCCCGCGAACGTGTCGAGCGTCACGCCTGGCAGGAGATCGCTCCCGGCCTGCGCGTGACGGTCAGCGCGGGGCTCGCGTACGAGCCGCCCGCGGACGAGGCTCCCGAGCGCCCGGCGGTCAGCGCCGAGCAGCAGCTGCTGCGGGCCGACAGCCTCCTGTA
Source organism: Lentzea sp. (assembly GCF_036380075.1). NCBI lineage: Bacteria > Bacillati > Actinomycetota > Actinomycetes > Pseudonocardiales > Pseudonocardiaceae > Lentzea > Lentzea sp. The sequence goes on from NZ_DASVFL010000226.1 coordinate 10,671, forward strand.
CACGGCCAAGCAGTCAGGTCGCAACGCGGTGGCGTACCGTGCCGACGGACGGGTCCGGCTCGCAGGCGCTGCCGCGGGCAGGCGTGCCGTGGGCGAATCACGTGTTCTCGGTTACTACTGAGTGAGCTGGCTCACCCGTTCAGGGCAAGCAGACTGCGCGTAATCGCGTACTGATCGCAGCTGTATCACCCGGAGTGGTCGTCAGAAGTCGGCTACATCCGTAGTATCGCGGGCGCAACTGACACGCCGGTGATGCAACCCTTGTGTCCCGGTCGTCGTCACTTCGTAATGACGATCCGCTTTTGCATCTGACCCAGAAGGGAGATTGGGTGCCCGACGACCCCCGACGTGGCGGCCCCTCTTCCCGCGGTGATCAGGATCCCCAGCACGACCAGCCGACCGGCCGTAGACGTCGCTCGATGGAAGGCGCTGGGGGCCTGAGCGTCTCGGACCTCATCGAGCAGCACAGCAGGACGAACATCCCCCGGCCCGTCCCGCCAGGCTCGCCCGACGCTCCCACGACAGGCAGGCGTGCCCTGCCCGACCCACCTGCCACGGGCAGGCGCGCTCTGCCGGAACCCCCGGCGCAGCAGCCGCAGCCCCAGCAGCCACCCCAGCAACCGGCACAGCCCCAGGGCCCGCGGCAGCAGCCGCCCGCCGCTCACCGACCGGGTGAGCAGACGGGCACGCGCCCGCGGCCGGAGCAGGCGCCTCCGCAGGGCTTCACCGGCGAGCAGGGCGGCAGGCGACGCGTGCCGGACGCCCCCGCCGGGCCTCCGAACGGCGCCGTGCGGCCTCCCGGCGAGCAGACCGGCCAGCGGCCGCGCCCGGACGCGACGGGCATGCAGCGCCGCCCGGCGCCCGCACCGCAGAACCCGGCGGTCCGGCCTCCCGAGGCGGACCCGACCGGCACGAGGCGACGTCCCGCGCCCGGCGAGATGGGCCCGGCCGGCGCACCGCCGCGCAGGGTCGCTCCCGGCGACGCCCCGTCGTCCAACGGCATCCCGCGCCCGCCCGCGCCCGGCGAACCGCCGGCGAGCGGCATGCCCCGGCCACCGGCACCCGGTGACCCGCGGCGCATGCCCCCCGGCGACGCCCCGTCCGCGAACGGCATCCCGCGGCGTCCAGCGCCCGGAGCGCCGGAGGCGGGCATGCCCACCGGCACCGTGCGCAGGCCGGACGCCGGTGGCGCTCCGCCGCGCAGGCTCGCCCCCGGCGACGCGCCGTCGTCCAACGGCATCCCGCGCCCGCCGGCCCCCGACGCGGCGCACCCCGGCCTCCAGCGGCCGCCCGCCCAGGACGGTCCCGCACCGCGGCGCCTCCTGGCGGGGGACGCCACGTCGTCGAACTCGATCGCCCGCCCGCAGGCCCCTGCCGAGGGGCCGGACGCGACGGGTCGCCGCCCCAAGCCCCCGAACGGGGACGTGCCGGGCCGCGGTCCGATGCCGCCGCGCGCGGAGTCGAGCGGTCCCCGGCCGATGCCCCCGCGAGCCGAGTCGAGCGGTCCCCGCCCGATGCCCGGCGCCGGTGGCGGCGGCATCTCCAACCGGCTCGGCGTGCCCGACGCGCCCGCGCCGGAGGAGCCAGACTCCGACGGTCCCGGCCCCGAGGCCACCCAGATCGCCTCGGCGGCGGGGGTGGCCAAGGTCGAGAAGCGCGAAGAGATGGACCCGCTGAGCCTCACTACCGAGATGGAGGCCATCGGCGACGACGTGAAGAAGCGGCGCGAGGTGGACCACACCCTCGCCCGGTTCTCCGCGGTCCACGACGAGCTGCTCGAGCAGGAGCGCCTGCGCAAGGAGCGGCGCGCCAAGCTCATGCCGTGGGTCAAGGACGGCGAGGACGACGAGGAGGCGACGCAGTTCGCCGACCCGGTCGTCGTCGAGACCGACTCCGAGGGCAAGCCGCGGCTGCTGCCCGGCCGCACGCCCAAGCAGCGCAGGCTGATGCGCGGCGCCAAGATCTCGGCGGTCGCCGCCGCGGCCGCGGTGTTCGCCTCGACCGGCATCGGCTGGGCCGCGATGCAGTGGGCCGACTCGAAGATCCAGAAGATCGACGCGCTCGGCGGCAACTCGCAGGCGGTGCAGCAGGCGGAGAAGCAGCTCGGCGACGAGAACTTCCTGCTGGTCGGCTCGGACACCAGGGCGGGCGCGAAGCCCGGCGACAACGTCGGGTCGCAGGCGCAGGAGGGCGGTGCGCGGTCCGACGTGATCATGCTCGCGCACATCCCCGCCGACCGGAAGCGCATGGTCGTCGTGTCACTGCCGCGCGATGTCCGGGTGGCCCGGCCGGCGTGCCGAGCGTGGAACCCGGACAACGGCCAGTACGCCGGTCCGCTGGCGCCCGCGAACGACGTGATGGCCAACTCCGTCTACAACGACGGCGGACCCGAGTGCGTGGCCAACATGATGACCCAGATGACCGGCCTCAAGATCAACCACTTCGTCAGCATCGACTTCGTCGGCTTCCGCGAGATGTCCACGGCGATCGGCGGCGTGGAGATCTGCACCCCCACCAAGATCGTCGACGACGAGCTCGGTGTGGTGATCGACAAGCCAGGCAAGCACGTCCTCAAGGGCGACCAGGCGCTGCAGTACGTGCGAGCCCGCAAGGTCCAGGCGAAGGGCGACGGCGGCACGGACTTCGACCGCATCAAGCGGCAGCAGGGTTTCCTCTCGGCGATGCTGCGCCAGGCGCTGTCGAACGAGGTGCTGCTGAGCCCGACGAAGCTCAACAACTTCATCAACGCGCTCACGAAGTCCACGGTCGGCGACAACATCGACGTCGCCTCGCTGCTGGAGCTCGCGAACTCGTTGCAGAGCCTCGACGCCGGCCGCGTCTCGTTCGTGACGATGCCGCACTGGACCGACGAGGGCCCGACGAAGTCGAACGACGACAACATCGAGCGCCTCAAGGACGACGACATCAAGGCGTTGTTCCAGACGATCATCGACGGAACGCCGCTGCCGCAGGAGAAGGTCGGCGAGCAGAAGCCCGGCGAGAACACCCCTCCCGCGCAGCAGCAGCCCGGCACGGTGGGTGACCCGAAGCAGGTCACGATCCAGGTGCTCAACGGGGACCCGACGAACGGCGGCGCCGCCGACCGGACGGCGAACGCGTTGCAGCAGAAGGGGTTCCAGGTCGCGAAGCGCGGCAACGCGCCGGCGGACGCCGCCAAGACCGTCATCAGGTACGCGAAGGGCAACGAGAACAAGGCGGCCACGCTGAAGGCCGCGGTGCCCAGTGCGGAACTGGTGGAGGCCCCGGAGATGGGCGGCGCGATCGAGCTGACGCTCGGTGCGAACTTCGACGACAAGATCGTGGCGCCGCAGGCGGGCGGCACTCCCCAGCAGGGGAACACCCAGGCGGAGCCCGGCAAGGACCTGTCCATTGTGAACGCGGCACAGGACCCCTGCGCGGCGAAGTGATTCGCCTGGGGTTCACCTCGGGTTCATCCTGGCATGTCGCTGCCGCGATGGTCGGGACGTAGGCTGAGCGCCATGCGCGAGGCCTACCACGACCAGCTACAAGAGCTCGCCGAACGACTGGCCGACATGACCGGCATGGTCGCCGAGGCGATGGAGAACGCGACCGCTGCCCTGCTGCAGGCCGACCTCGGTCTCGCCGAGCAGGTGATCAGCGGTGACCAGTTGGTCGACGACGTGCGCTCCAGCATCGAGGAGCAGTCGTACGCGCTGCTCGCTCTGCAGGCACCGGTCGCGACCGACCTGCGCACCGTGCTCGCGGTGATCCACGCCGCCGAGAGCGTCGAGCGCATGGGCGACCTCGCCCTGCACGTGGCGAAGGCCGCACGGCGCCGCCACCCGGTCTCGGCGATCCCCGAGGACGTCCAGCCGTACTTCAGCGAGATGGGCCGGATCGCGGTCAAGCTCGCGAAGGAGGCCGCGGAGATCATCCGCGAGAAGGACGTCGACCGCGCGCGCAACCTCGAGGACGAGGACGACGCGATGGACGACATCCACCGCCACCTGTTCTCGGTGATCATGGACAAGGACTGGCAGCACGGCGTTCCGAGCGCGGTGGACGTCACGCTGCTCGGCCGCTTCTACGAGCGCTACGGCGACCACGCCGTGTCGGTCGCCAAGCGCACGGTCTTCGTCGTCACCGGCCGGATGCCCGGCTACGGCGACGACGAGAACCTCTAGAGTCCCTCTTACTCAGCGAAACTGCCCATCGCGCTCCGCTTCGAGCTCCGGGTCGGCGTAAGCCTCGGAGAACTCGGCGAGCACGGTGGGCAGTTCTTCGTCCCAGGCCGCCCGCGCCTCGTCCCGCGGCAGGTCCCGCGCGTCGGCGGTGAAGTACGCCCACGCGCGCACGATCTCCGGCAGCAGAGCCAGGTCCTCGTCCGACACGTGCAGCTTCGCCGCCACGTTCAGGATCAGCACCGCGGTGAGCGACGCCGGGCCGTAGACGACCGGGTCGCGGTTCTGCTCCACGGCGGAGGAGGCGACGATGCGCGCGAACGCCCGCGCGGCCTCGACGTCGGCGATCCCGTGCTCCGAGGCCAGGAACGCCTCGACGACCTCGTCCGTCCTTTCCGGACTGATCGACGGGATCACGTACCCGCTCGGCACCAACGCGCTCACGCGCGCGTCGGCGAGGGCGATCAGCTGGACGGGGTGCCGCACGTCCTCGGACCCGATGAGACCTTCCTCGGTCTCCTCGTCGGGCCCCTCCTCCCAGAACTGCTCGATGTCCGGCCACACCCGGTCGTAGACGTCGCTCGCGCTCAACGGCGTGACGGCGTCCTGGAAGGCGTCCGGTGTCGAAGCGATCATGTCCTCCAGCAGCGCCACGGTGCCCTCGTCCGGCGTCGAGAACAGCTCGATGGCGGTGGCGCCGAGCACCGGCTGGCGCATGAACAGCACGGTCTCGCCGACGCCCGCGCGTTCCTGCGTGATCGCGACGACCTCCACGTCCCCCAGCAGGTTCGTGACGAGGAAGGCGTCGCGGAAGTCCGCCGCGGTGCCGGGCACGTACCAGGACGGCTCGGCGACACCGCGTGCCGCAACGGTTTCCGCCGCCGCGAAGGCCTCCGCCCGGTGCTCGGCGGAGCCCACACCGGACAGCGCGCGCAACGCGGTGAGCGCCGCGGGGTCGTCCATCGCCTTCAGGGCCTCGACCATCGGCGTGTGACCGGAGCCGGCGAGCCAGAGCGTCGCGTAGAGCTCGCTCGCCCACGCGTCCGCGAGCAGCCACGACTCCGAACGCAGCGCGGCCGCCGACTCGAGCAGCGCCCCGTACGGGGACTTCTGCTCGGGCCTGCGGCCGGGTGCCTTGCCTTGCTTCTTCTTGCGGGACTTGCTCTGCGGACTCACCCGCAGAAATTTAGCCGAACCGGCCGGAGATGTAGTCCTCGGTCGCCTTCTGGCCGGGGTTGGAGAAGATCTTCTCCGTGTCGTCCACCTCGATCAGCTGTCCCGGCTGACCGACACCCAGCAGGTTGAAGAACGCGGTCTGGTCGGACACGCGCGCGGCCTGCTGCATGTTGTGGGTCACGATGACGATCGTGTACTCCTTCTTCAGCTCCGTGATCAGGTCCTCGATCGCCAGCGTGGAGATCGGGTCCAGAGCCGAGCAGGGCTCGTCCATCAGCAGCACGTCGGGCTGCACCGCGATGGCGCGGGCGATGCACAGGCGCTGCTGCTGACCACCGGAGAGGCCGCCGCCGGGACGCTCCAGGCGGTCCTTGACCTCGTTCCAGAGGTTGGCGCCGCGCAACGAGCGCTCGGCGACCTCGTCGAGCTCCTTCTTGTTCTTCACGCCCGCGAGCTTGAGGCCCGCCACCACGTTGTCGCGGATGGACATCGTGGGGAACGGGTTGGGGCGCTGGAACACCATGCCGATGGTGCGGCGCACCTCGACCGGGTCCACGGTGGACGCGTAGATGTCCTCACCGTCGAGCAGCACCTTGCCCTCGACGCGGGCACCGGGCGCGACCTCGTGCATGCGGTTCAGCGAACGCAGCACGGTCGACTTGCCGCAGCCGGAGGGGCCGATGAACGCCGTGACGTTCTTCGGCGGCACCGCGAGCGAGACGTTCTCCACGGCGTGGAACTTGCCGTAGAAGAGGTTCAGGTCCTTGATGTCGAGTCGCTTGGCCATGTCCGCCCGCTCACTTCGTCTTCGGCGCCAGCGCCCGCGAGATCACGGTCGCCAGGAGGTTGAACAGGGTGATGAGGACGACGAGCGTGATCGCCGCGCCCCAGATGCGTTCGAAGCCCGCCTGCGTCGGGTTGTTGCGCTCGTTCACCATCATCAACGGCAGCGAGGCCATCGGGCCGTCGAACAGGTTGTAGTTGATGAACGGCGCGTAGGCCGCGAGCACCAGCACCGGCGCGGTCTCGCCCATGACGCGGGCGAGGGCCAGCATGATGCCGGTCAGGATGCCGGACAGCGCGGTCGGGATGACGATCTTGACGATCGTCTTCCACTTCGGGATGCCCAGCGCGTAGGAGGCCTCGCGCAGCTCGTCCGGGACGATCTTGAGCATCTCCTCGGTCGTGCGCACGACGACCGGCACCATCAGCAGCACCAGGGCGAGCGACACGGCGAACGCGCTGCGGCCGAGGCCGAACGTCGTGATCCAGACCGTGTAGACGAACAGCGCGGCGACGATCGAGGGGACACCGGTGAGGATGTCGACCATGAACGTCGTCGCCTTCGACAGGCGCGAGCGGCCGCCGTACTCGACGAGGTAGATCGCGATCATGATGCCGATCGGCACCGAGATCACGGCGCAGACGAGGCCTTGGACCAGGGTGCCGTAGATCGCGTGGTACGCGCCGCCGCCCTGCTGGCGGGCCAGCAGACCCGACATGGACTTCTGCCACCAGTCACCGTCGAGGATGACCGGGAAGCCGCGCTGGACGACGGTGTAGAGCACCCACACCAGCGGGATGATCGCGACCAGGAACGCGCCCCAGACGAGCGTGGTGGCGAGGCCGTTCTTGATCCGGCGCGAGACGCTGACCGCCTGGAACGTCGGCGGCGTCGCGAGGCGCTGAGGATCCGCGAGGTTCGTGCTCACTCGTACTCCTTGTGGCCGGCGACGATCGAGCGCGCGATGGCGTTCACGACGAAGGTCAGCACGAACAGCACCAGACCGGCGGCGATGTAGGCGCCTGCCGAGCGCGGGTCGTTGAACTCGGGCGCGGCGAGCGCGATCTTCGAGGCGAACGTCGAGCCGCCGTCGAAGAGCGACCAGCCGAACGAGGCGGTCGCGGTGCTCAGGATGATCGCGACGGCGATGGTCTCGCCGAGCGCGCGGCCGAGGCCGAGCATCGAGGCGCTGATGTAGCCGGCCTTGCCGAACGGCAGGACGGTCGTGCGGACGACCTCCCACTTGGTGGCGCCGAGCGCGATCGCGCCCTCGACGTGCATGGTGGGCGTGCGCTCGAAGACCTCGCGGCTGACGGCCGTGATGATCGGCAGGATCATCACCGCGACGACGATGCCCGCGGTGAAGACGGTGCCGCCGAGCTGCACGTTCACGTTGCCCTTGGCGAAGATCGGGATCCAGCCGAGGTTCTCGATCAGCCACTCGGAGAACGGGTACAGCACCGGGCCGAGCACGAACAGTCCCCAGAGGCCGAAGACGATCGACGGCACGGCCGCCAGCAGGTCCACGACGTAGGCGAACGGCCGGGCGAGGTTGCGCGGCGCGTACTGCGTGAGGAACAGCGCGATGCCCAGCGCGATCGGCATGGCGATCAGCAGGGCCAGCAGCGCGACCACGACCGTGACGAGCGTCAGGTCGAGGATGCCGAACCGCAGGTTGGCCGGGTCGGTGGTGTTCCACTCGCGACTGGTCAGGAAGTTGACGTTGTCCAGCCCGAGCGACGGGATGGCCTGCAGGATCAGGAACAGGCCGATCGCGCCGATGAGGACGACGATGAAGACACCGGACCCCGTCGCCAGGCCGCGGAAGATGCGGTCACCAGGCCGGACGTGAGGTGCCTTGGTCGTTTCTGGAGCTTCCGGTGTCGGGGGAATCGGAGCCTCCGAGGCGTGGGGAGCAGCCGCGACGCCCCCGCCCGCTCCGGACTCGCCGGAGCGGGCGGGGCGCTTGGCCACGACGGGATCGTTCATCGCGTCTGTGTCAGCCGAAGTTTCGCATCAACCTCAGGCGATCGCCTTCACAGCGGTCAGGATCTTGTCCTGGAACGCCTTGGGCAGCGGCACGTAGCCGGCCTCGGCGAGCTGGGCCTGACCGGAGGTGGCGGCGACCGTGAGGAACGCCTTGACGGCCTTCGCGGTGTCGGCGTCGTAGCCCTTCGAGCACACGATCTCGTAGGTCGCGAGCAGCAGCGGGTACGCACCGGCGGCCTTGGAGCCGTAGATCGAGTCGAGGTCGAGGACCAGGTTGTTGCCCTCGCCCTTGACCTTCGCGCCGTCGATGGCCTTGCCGGCCGACTCGGCGGTCAGCTCGACGGCACCGGCACCCGAGTCGATCTTGGCGATCGAGAGCTTGTTGTCCTGCGCGAACGACCACTCGACGTAGGTGATCGCACCGTCGATGGAGCCGACGGCCTGCGCGACGCCGGCGGACTTCTCCTTGCCCTCGCCGACACCGCCCTTGAACTGCTTGCCGTCACCCTTGGTCCAGCCACCGGCGACCTTGAGGTACTTCTGGAAGTTGTCGGTGGTGCCCGACTCGTCCGAGCGGTAGATGACCGCGATGTCCTTGTCCGGCAGGCTCGCGGAACCGTTCAGGGCCTTGATGGCCGGGTCGTTCCACTTCTTGACGGTGCCGGAGAAGATCGCGGCGGTCGTCTTGGCGTCGAGCACGAGGCTGTCCACACCCGAGACCTTGTAGCCGACAGCCACGGGGCCGAAGACCAGCGGCAGGTTCCAGGCCGGGTTGGTCTGGCAGCGCTTGGCGGCGGCCTCGGTCTCGGCGCCGTCCTTGAGGGCGGAGTCGGAGCCGCCGAAGTCGACCTGGCCCGCGTTGAAGTTCTTCACGCCCGCGCCGGAGCCGGACGGGTTGTACGCGAGGTCCACGCCGGGGCAGGCGGCCTGGTAGGCCTGCACGAACGCGTCGACCGCGTTCTTCTGCGCGGAGGAGCCCTCAGCGTTCAGCTTGGTCTTGCCACCACACTCGACAGGCACGGAGGCAGCGTTCGAGGTGGTGCTGCCACCCGTGGTGCTGCCCGTGTTGTTGTCGGAGCCACACGCACCGAGCAGCAGCGCGCTGGCCGCGACGAGGCCGAGCACGGCACCGTGCCGCTGGATCTTCACCTTGGTCCTCCACCTTGCGGAAGCAGTAGCGGTTTCGCGACGGACGTCGCCGCTCGCTACGGAAAGGTAAGTAGCCAGAGTGGACAGACCACCTAGACCGGGTGAACGGGAGGTGAACACCGAACGGGAAGTGACCGGTCACACGGCCGAAAGAGTGAGCGCGTGACCAGGGCGTATGCGTTTTGTGACGGTACGTTGACTACCGCGCGTACTGAACGTCCGCGTCCCAAAGGGTGAAGCCGAGCCTGGTGTAGACGCGGACCGCCGCGGTGTTGTCCGACTCGACGTAGAGCATCACCTGCTCGACGCCCTTCCCGCGCAGGTGGTGCAGGCCCGCGAGGGTCAGCGCCTTGCCGAGACCGCCGCCCTGGTTGTCCGGGTCGACGCCCACGACGTACACCTCGCCCAGTTCGGGCGTGTGCACCTTCGTCCAGTGGAAGCCCACGAGCTTGTCGCCGGCGTCGAACGCGAGGAGGAACCCCTCGGGGTCGAACCAGTCCTCTTCTTCCTTCGCGCGCACGTCCTCGATGGACATCGAGCCCTGCTCGGGGTGCCAGTCGAACGCGCGGTGGTTCACGTAGACGACCGCGGCCTCGTCCCTGCCCGGCGCGAACGCCCGGATCGTGACGCCGTCGGGCAGCTTCGGCTCGGCGAGGTCGCCCTCGAACCGCAGCCGCATGCGCAGCAGCTCGCGGACCTTGCCCAGGCCGAGCTTCTCCGCGAGCTCGGCGGCGCCGGGACGGCCGCCGTGCGACCAGATCCGCAGGCCTTCCTGCGGGAGCGCCTCCACCAGCGCCGTGCCCACGCCCCGGCGGCGGTGCGCCGGGTGCACGGCGAGCTCGGCGACCTTGTTGCCGTCCGAGTCGCCGACCAGGTCGACGTGCGCGTACCCGGCGAGCTCGCCGTCCAGGTGCGCGAGGAGGTGCCCGCTGCCGGTGGCGCCGGGACGCATCCGCAGCCGGACGGCCTCGCCGACCGGTGCCACGCCGTCGGAGTCCTCCGCGGCGGTCAGCAGCCGCCCGACCTCGGCGGCCTGCTCGGTCGTCAGCTCGTCGAACCAGCTCAGTTGCGCCACACCGGCGAACCTACCGCGTGATCAGGTGCTCATCCAGGACGCGGACGACGTCGTCGACCTCGGCCACGTCGGCCGGGCGGCGCGACGAGCCGGGACGCGGCGGGCGGACGAACTTGTAGCCCACGTTGCGGACGGTGCCGATCAACGCCTCGTGCTCGGGGCCGAGCTTGGCGCGCAGCCGTCGCACGTGGACGTCGACCGTGCGGGTGCCGCCGAAGAAGTCGTAGCCCCAGACCTCCTGGAGCAGCTGCGCGCGGGTGAAGACCCGGCCGGCGTGCTGCGCGAGGTACTTGAGGAGCTCGAACTCCTTGTAGGTGAGGTCGAGCGGGCGGCCCTTGAGGCGCGCGGTGTAGGTGGCCTCGTCGATCACCAGGTCGCCGAGCTGCAGCGCGCCGTCGCCACCGGGCTGCGTGGAGCCGCGGCGCGAGCGCACCAGGCGCAGGCGGGCGTCGACCTCGGCGGGACCGGAGGCCGGCAGCAGGATCTCGTCGACCGACCAGTCGGAGTTGACGGCGACCAGACCGCCCTCGGTGACGACCGCCACCACGGGCACGTCCACGCCGGACGAGTCGAGCAGGCGGCACAGCGAGCGGGCGCCCGCCAGGTCCGTGCGGGCGTCGACCAGCACGATGTCGTGGGGTCCGGCTTCGAGGAGCGCGGAGACCTCGGGACGCAGCGGCCTCACGGCGTGCGGGAGCAGAGCCAGTGCGGGGAGAACCGCCTCCGGGTCCGGGTCTGTCGTCAGCAGAAGCACGTCGATGCTCATCGCGGCGCCCTCCAAATCGGCCGTGGTCGGTCACCACGACCAGACCAGCGGCGTACGGTGACCGGGCCCCGTTGCCTGCGGATGACGGAGACGATACCGGTGCACCCCGAGAAAGTCCCAGGTCAAGAAGCCGTGCTCACAGTTGTTTCCACAAGCGTCACGCCTGTTACATCCATGTCACACGACGGAGTGCGGCTGTGGGGCGTCCACCACAAGGGTGACAACGGCCTTGCTTTCGTTGTGGGCCACGGGTTCACGAACAACGTGACCAAGCCGTACGTCGCCCGCGTGCTCGCTCGACTGGCCCGGCGCGGGGGCGTGGTCGCGTTCGACTTCCGCGGCCACGGGCGGTCCGGCGGGCTCTCCACCGTCGGAGCGGACGAGGTCCACGACATCGAGGCGGCGGTGCGGAAGGCCCGTTCGCTGGGCTACCGCAAGGTCGCCACGGTCGGGTTCTCGATGGGCGCGTCGATCGTCCTGCGGCACGCCGCCTTGGGGGAGACCAGGCCGGACGCCGTCGTCTCGGTGAGCGGGCCCGCGCGGTGGTGGTCACGTGAGACCGCTCCCATGCGCCGGGTGCACTGGTTGCTGGAGCAGCCGCACGGCAAGCTCGCCGCGCGGGCCATCGGGGTTCGGCTCGGCGGCAGCTGGGTACAGGCGCCGGAGAGCCCGCTGGAGGTCGTGGGGCGCATCACGCCCACCCCACTGCTGATCGTGCACGGTGACCTGGACCACTATTTCGGGGTGGAGCACGCCAGGTCGCTGCACCGCGCGTCCTCGGGACATGGCGAGTTGTGGATCGAGAAGGGCATGCGGCACGCCGAATCGGCCTCGACTCCCGACCTGGTAGACCGGATGGCGGCGTGGACCGCCGCGAAGATCGAGCACTGAACCCGAAGGACGAGGGATGACTGCAGGGTTTTCCGGCCAGACCCCGGCTCGCGCCAAGCCGAGGAAGAAGTCGCGGCGCGGCAAGTTCCTCGTCATCACGGTGATCGTGCTGGGCGTGCTGCTCGTCGCGGCCGACTTCGCGCTGGCGGCGGCCGGCGAGTACCAGATCGCCCAGCGGATGCGCGAGAAGCTCCAGCTCAAGGAAGACCCGTCGGTGCGGATCAACGGGTTCCCGTTCATCCTCCAGGCGCTGCGCGGCGACTACCAGCACGTGGAGATCCGCGCGTACGGCGTGCCGATCAAGGACGAGCAGCAGGGCGTCGACCTGCGCGACCTCGACGTCGAGGCCGACCTGCTGCACACCCGCGTGGAGCTCTCGGACCTGTTGGCGGGCAACGTCTCCAAGGCGACCATCGACACCGTCAAGGGCAGCGTGCGGATCAAGGCGCTCGACCTGAACCGGCTCGCGAACCAGGTGACGCCGTTCGACAAGCTCTCGATCGAGCCGGACAACCGCGTCGCCACGCAGGCCCCTGCCGACCCGGCGGCGCCCAAGACGACCGCCGCGGTCAAGCTCTCCGGCGAGACCAACGTCGCGGGCAAGGTCGTCACGCTCACCGCCTACGGCCAGATCGCCCTGGTCAGCGGCGCGATCCAGATCAACATCGACGACATCGAGCTGAACGACGCCTCGCTGAAGCAGATCATCCCGCAGCTGCGCCAGGCCCTCGCGATCAAGATCGACCCCGGCACGCTGCCGTTCGGCGCGACGCCGACGGCCGTCGAGGTGGAGAGCGGCTCGTTCAAGCTCAGCGGCGAGATCGCGGACGTGCCGTTGAGCCAGCGATGACCGGCGTGTGGGCGCTCCTGGGCGCGCTGGCCGTGGCCGGCGCGATCGGTGTGCTGCTCAAGGTCAGGGAGGGCCGCATCTCCCGTTCCGCCAAGCCCTCCGCCGACCTGCCGGCCCCCGTGCGCGACCTGCTCGCGCCGGGGGTGACGCTGGTCCAGCTCTCCACTACGTTCTGCGCGCCGTGCCGGCACGCGAAGGTGGTTCTGCGCGACCTGGCCGACCGCACCGACGGCCTGACGCACGCCGAGCTCGACGTCACGAACCTGCCGGACGTGGCCGCCCAGCTCGGCGTCATGCGCACCCCGACGACGCTCGCGCTCGCGGCCGACGGAACCGAGCTGCTGCGCGTCGGCGGAGTGCCGAAACGCGACGCATTGCTGGACGCCCTGCGCCCACATTTGCCCTAATCCGGTCGGGTGAACCTGCGTTGTTCCACCAGATGGACATACCTCCCGCACCGAGGGATTGGGAGCTACCCTCGCTGGCATGACCATGCTGCTCACGAAGCGACGCGCGGTTGACCTGTGCCGCGTGCGCAGCAGCCTGTGTCGCACGACGGGCTGACTGGGCCGCTTGACGCCCATCAGCTACCTCTGCCGGACTGAACGCTCTCGTCCGTATGCCCGGAGGTCGTCGTGCCCAAGGACAAACCAGTGGACCCGCGCGGACCGCGCTTCTCCGCCTGGATGACCACGGTCATCCTCGCGATCGTGCTGCTCACCGGCTGGTGGCGGCTGCTGGCCGCCCAGACGGTGCTCTTCGCGATGTGCGCGTTCATCTCGCTGAAGCTCAACCCGTGGGGACACGTCTACCGCTACGCGATCCAGCCGCGCCTCACCCCGACCACCGAACGCGAGGAAGCCGCCCCGCTGCGGTTCGCGCAGGGCGTCGGGTTCGTCTTCGCACTGATCGGCACCCTCGGTTACGCCTCGGGCCTCACCACGCTCGGCATGGTCGCGACCGGCATGGCACTGGTGGCCGCGCTGCTCAACGCCGCGTTCGGCCTGTGCCTGGGGTGCGAGATGTACCTGCTGCTGCGCCGGTACGCACCCGCCAACGCCCGCCCGCAATAAGACACGCACTACTACAGGAGCAACTTCCCATGAGCCGTGAGAACGTGCTGGTCTCGGCCGCCTGGTCCGAGGAGAACCTCCAGACGCCCGGCGTCGTCTTCGCGGAGGTCGACGAGGACACCACCGCGTACGACGGCGGGCACATCCCCGGCGCCGTGAAGATCGACTGGAAGAACGACCTCCAGGACCCGGTCCGCCGCGACTTCGTCGACCGCGAGGGCTTCGAGAAGCTGCTCTCGGCCAAGGGCATCTCCAACGACGACACCGTCGTCCTCTACGGCGGCAACAACAACTGGTTCGCCGCCTACGCCTACTGGTACTTCAAGCTCTACGGCCACACGAACGTCAAGCTCCTCGACGGCGGTCGCAAGAAGTGGGAGCTCGACGGCCGCCCCCTGGACAAGGAGGAGGTCACCCGCGAGGCGACCACGTACTCCGCCCAGGAGCAGGACCTCTCGATCCGCGCGTTCCGCGACGAGGTCGTCGAGGCCATCGGCAACAAGAACCTGGTGGACGTCCGCTCCCCCGACGAGTTCTCGGGCAAGCTGCTCGCCCCGGCCCACCTCCCGCAGGAGCAGGCCCAGCGCGGCGGCCACATCCCGTCCGCGGTGAACGTCCCGTGGTCGAAGGCGGCCAACGAGGACGGCACCTTCAAGTCCGACGACGAGCTCCGCGCCCTCTACGAGGAGGCGGGCTTCGACGGCAGCCGCAAGACCATCGCCTACTGCCGCATCGGCGAGCGCAGCTCCCACACCTGGTTCGCCCTGCGCGAGCTCCTCGGCCACGAGGACGTGAAGAACTACGACGGATCCTGGACCGAGTACGGCTCGCTCATCGGCGTGCCGATCGAGCTCGGCTCCGGCAAGGAGGCCTAAGACATGAGCGACGGCTGCGGCGCCCCCGTACAGGGCGGCACGATCGAAGTCTCGGCGAAGGAAACCGTCCTGGAGGGCAAGGTCCTGGCCGACGGCACCCCGGTGGGCGGCGCGTTCGTCCGCCTGCTCGACTCGACGGGCGAGTTCACGGCAGAGGTCGTCTCCTCCCCGGAGGGCGACTTCCGCTTCTTCGCGGCCCCCGGCTCCTGGACGGTCCGCGCCCTGCACAAGTCGGGCAACGGCCAGGCGGCCGTGTCCGCCGACGGCCCCGGCGTGCACGCGGTGGAGATCGCGGTCGCCTAGACCTGCTCGGAATGTGGAAGGCCCCGGCGGTTGGCACCGCCGGGGCCTTCCACATGACGCCCCAGGCACGCGAAGCCGAAGGCGAGCCAGGCGCGAAGGCGAAGCCGAGCCGTCTTGGCTTTGGCTTGAAACGCAAGGTTCCGGTGGGGTGGTCCCGTCACGAGCCGTGCGAAGCACTCGCTGCAAGCAGGGAGGGGTGTCAAACCGCCACGCTTTTCGGCGGTTTGAC
>NZ_DASVFL010000227.1:0-9363 GCF_036380075.1 Lentzea sp.
CCTGGCCGCGGGCGACGTCGGGGCGGGCTACCGGCGGCAACGCGGTGGGCGCGGCCGGGTCGAGCACCTTGACGCGTTCCGACCCGGCCACGGCGTCGGCGATGCCGTCGGTGACCTGGAAGTCGACCGGCTGCTGACCCGCCTGCACCGGGGCCGCGTACTCGACGAACCCGGTGGTCGTGGTGGTGGCGACGCCCGCCTTGGCGCTCGCCTCGGTCAGCACGACCGGGTCGCCGTCGAAGTCGCGCCAGTCCGCGAGCACCGGCAGCGTCAGCCGTCCGCCCGACGCGACCGACCACTCGTGCGGCTCGACGCCCTTGCGCACGGCGGGTGCCTCGTTCTGCGTCGCGGCGCGGACCTGGACGGTCACGGCGGCCGTGGCGTTGAGGCCCTTGCCGTCGTCGACGGTGTACTTGAAGTGCGCGTCCTGGGCCTGGTCCGGCAGCGTCACCTCGACGGTCTGGCCGTCCGGGGCGATGGCGAGCGCGACGTCCTTGCGGTCCAGGTCGCTGACCGCGGTGACGGACAGGATGTTGCCCGCCGGGTCGGAGTCGTTGTCCAGCACGTGGAGCACGGTCGTGCGGCCCGGCCGCGCGCCGAGGGTGTCGTCGGAGGCTTTCGGCGGCTTGTCCTTCGCCGACTCGGTGGTGTTCTCGTTCTTGTCCTTGTCGCTGGAGTTCTGCTCCGGCGGCGGTTTCACCGACTGCCAGTCGTCGACCTTGCGCTGGGTGCTCAGGTCCCACACGCCGCCGGTCGCGACGTCGTTGAGCACGATCGCCTTGCGGTTCATCCGGAACACCGGCTGGACCAGCGCCTTCGCGTCCTTGATGTTGCCGGCCGACGCCTTCTTGCCGTCGCACGAGCGGAAGTAGCCGCCGGACGCCCCCGCCCACGCGGCGTGCACGCACTCACCGAGCCGCACGGGTTCGGCCGGGGCGCCGTCGACGCCCTCGTGCAGCGTCGCCGTGCCGTCGCCCGCGAGGTCGAACGTTCGCAGGTCGCCCCTGGTGGCCACGACGACCGCGGTGGCCTCGGGGCCCGCGTGCTGCAGGACGGACTCCCGGCCCGCCTCGGCCGTGCGGCCGCCGGGGAGGAAGAGGGTGCCGGACTCGGCGTCGAGCACGACCGCCTCGCCACCGACCGCGGTGATCTTCGGGTCCTCCGGCCGCTGACCCAGCTCGCCGTACTCGGGTTCGCCGAACCCGCCGTCCCGCGGCACCACCTTCGCGGTGCGGCCGTTGGCGGAGGCGACGTGCACCGTGCCGTCCAGCCCGACCGCGAGGGCGGCGGTGCCGGCCGCGTCCAGGGTGGCGAGCGGCGGGGTCTCCTGGCTCAGCTGGTCCAGGGAGCTCACGCCGGCCTCGGCGTCGACCCGGCTCGCCCACACCTTGCCCGCGGCGGGGTCGAGCACGGCGAGCGTGCCGCCCGCGAGCGCGACCTGGCCGCCGCTGGGCAAGGCGAGTCCGTGGTCACCCAGCGTGACCGAACGGGCGACGTCGACCGGGTAGAGCTTGCCGCCCGCGCGGTCCCGCGCGACCACGGCGGCGGCGTCCTGGACGACGTCGAGCCGGTAGTTCCGCTGGGCCCCGCCCGGAGGGTTGAACGCGGCGTCCAGCGACCCGACCGGTTTGTTGAGCCGGCCGAACAACCCGTCGCGGTCGCTCGTGACCCACACGCCGCCGTCGTTCAGGTCGACCTGGCGGACCGGGTTCCCGGTGGAGGTGAACGCATAGGCGACGAGCGAGGCGGCGGCGAGGACGAGCACCGTTCCGGACGCGAGCGTGGTCCGGTGCTTCCGAAAGAATCCCACTGTTTCCCTCGCTGCAGTCGCGTGCGTTCGCCGGCGGTTCCGTCAACCGCCTATCGGGCCGATCCGGGAATTCGTTGCAGCATTCACCCGAATGCTCACGAATGATTATCCGCAGCTCTCCTGCGACCAGTCCGCGGTCGCGTTGCCGCCGTCCGCGCGCACCACTTTCACCTGCAGGCACACGGGTTCCGCGCCTTCGACGTCCACCTGGGGATGCTTCTCCACCCCGGTTCTGGCGCCGTCGGAAGTGCGCCAGGAGAACGTGTCCGTCGCTTGCTGAGCCGAGTAGTTCCAACTGAACCGGACTGTTTTCGCGTCCAGTCTCGTCGCGGTGATCGAGGGCCTGCCCGGTGGGGCGTCGCCGGCACCGGCGTTCTGGTCGGGGGTGTCGGCGATCGTGGCGACCACCGGGCCGTTGCGCGGCTCTTCTCCGCCGGAGAGCAGGAAAACGCCCACGCCGACGATCGCGACAGCGGCCAGCGCACCCGCGACGTAGAGCGGCCAGCGCCTCGACGAGGTCGCCTGATCCACAGTGGACGGTGGCGCCGGTCGGATGACCGTCTGCGGTGGCGGCGCGGTTCGGACGACCGTCTCCGGCTGCGACGTCCTGCGCGCCGGCGGCTCCGGCAGGTCGTACACCGGGACCGGCGGCAGCTTGCGCTGCGTCGGCGGTGAGATCTGCGGCGGCGGCGCGACGAAGGCCGGTGCGGTCACCGGCACCGCCTCCGGAGCGGGCATGAGCACGAGCTTGGTCTCGCCGAACCGGTGCGCCTTCTGGATCCTCTGCAGACCGACGGCGAGCTCGCGCACCGAACCAGGCCGCACTGCCGCGTTCCTCGCCATGGCCCGCAACAACAAGCGCTCCAGCTCCGCCGGCGCGGCCAGCCCCGAGGGCAGCCAGCCGGAGACGATGCGCTCCTCGATGGCGTCGATCGCGTTGTCCGCTCCGCGCGGCATGAACGGCGAGTGCCCGACCAGCAGGTGCCACAGCGTCGCGCCGAACGAGAACACCTCCGTCGCCACCCCGGCGCCCGCGGACCTGTCCAGCAGCTCCGGTGCCGACCAGGGCACGGAGAGCATGACCTGCCCGCCCTCGTCCTGCTCCGCGAACCGGCCGGCGATGCCGAAGTCGGTGAGGCACGGGCTGTCGTACTGGTTCATCAAGATGTTGGCCGGCTTGACGTCGCGGTGCAGGATCTGGCGTTCGTGCGCCGTCTCGATCGCGCCCGCGACCTGCACGCCGATGTCGAGCACGTCCCGCACCGGCAGCGGCGTCCTGGCCGAGAGCTTCTCCAGGTCGCCGCCGGGGCAGTACTCCATCACCAGGAACGGGCGCCCGTCCGACGCGATCCCCGTGTCGTGCACGGTGACGACGTTGCTGTGGTTGCCCAGCTCCGCCATCGACTCGCCCTCGGCGATGAACCTCTCCCGCACGGACTCGGACAGGTCCGCCGCCTTGGGCACCTTCACGGCGACGTCGCGCTTGAGCTTGTCGTGGTAGTAGCGGTACACCATGGCGAACCCGCCGCCGCCGATGTCGCCGCGGTAGTCGAAGTGCGGGATCTCCGGTGGTCCCTGGCTCATCCGCTCACCTCGAAGGTGAAGTGGACCTGGTCCCCGAGCGTGACGCGGGTGCCGGGCGTGAGGAACTGCTCGATGTGCGGGGCGAGCTTCTCCGGCGGGCAGCCGGGCCGGGAGATCGTGGTGCCGTTCGTCGAGCCCAGGTCCCGCACCAGCACGTCCCAGCCCGACAGCCGGACGTCGGCGTGCGTGCGCGAGATCTCCGTGTCGTTCTCCCTGCCGACCTGCACCAGGTTCGCGCCCCTGCGATCACCGCTGGGGTCGCGGCCCAGCACCACGTCGCGGTCGAGCGCGATCGTGTCGCCGTTGGACAGCCGCAGCAGGCCGAGCACCGGCATCGTCAGCATCGCCGCGTCCTGGTGCGGCAGCGGGACTTCGCACACCCGGCAGTGCACGGCGTAGTCGGAGCTGAGGTGGCCCTGCGGACACCTCTTCGCCCGCACCAGCCGCGCCCCGCCGCCCTTGCCGGCGTGCAGCATCCGCGTGTCGTTGGGCGAGGCGTTGCTGCGCAACACGGTCTCGGTCACCGGTTCGGGAGCGGGTTCCGCCCAGGCCGCGCTCATCGGTGGTTGCGTCGCCTGAAGTGGCTGGGGCGCAGGGGTTGCCAGGGGAGCCCAGTCGAAGGACTGGATCACCCCGGTCATCTGGGTGACCTGCGGGGCCGGCGTTGGTGGCTCCTCGCGGACCGGTTCCGCTTGCAGCACAACGGTGTGCTCCACCGCCGGCTCCTCGAGCACAGGTGCGGCCGCCACGGGCACGTCCGGCACCGCTGCGTCCGGCATCTCCGGCGCCGCCGCGTCCGACACCGTCACGAGCAGCTCGCCCGCCAGCACCACACCGGCGCTCACCGGCAACGCGGGACCGCTCGCGCCGAGCGCGACCCGCAGCCGTGCCACGTCCTCCAGGTTCCGGTCGACCCACGTCCCCACCCCGGCCGCGCTGATCTCCTCGGCGGCACCGTCCTCGCGGACGACCTGCACCCGCGCGCCACCGCGCACCACAGCGCGTCTCTCCGCCGCCGCGAGCCTGACGAGCGCGAACCCGCTCACCGCGCGGAACCCCTCGTCCATGATCGCCGCGACCACCTCGTCCAGCGCCTCGTCCGACCGCACCAGCTCCCAGCAGCGGCGGACCAGGTCGGACTCGGGTGCCACGGCCAGCAACAGCCACGCGCGCTCCCCGACCACCGCGACCCACGTGCCCGGCACGTACCTCACCTCGGTCATCGCGGGCTCCTGGGCGCGGTGTCGGAGGTGGACTCCCGTGCGACCGGGTAGTCGACGACGAGCGCCGTCACGTTGTCCCGCGCACCGGCCGCGACCGCGCGGTCCACCAGTGCCGCGGAGGCTTCGCCCGCGTCGGCGTGCCGCCGGAGCACGTCCTCGATCTCGCCGTCCGCGACCTCGTTCGTCAGCCCGTCCGTGCAGATGACGAACCGCTCACCGGCGTGCGGCGGGAAGAGCCACAGGTCCGGGTCGGAGATCCCGGCGCTGCCCAGCACGCGGGTCACCACGTGACGGCGCGGATAGGTCCTGACCTCGTCCGCCGTCAGCACGCCCGCCTCGACGAGCTCCTGCGCCTCGGAGTGGTCGACGGTGAGCTGCGTGAGCTCCGCGCCGTCGAACCGGTAGACCCGCGAGTCGCCGACGTTGAACACGACCCAGTGCGGCCGCTCGGACACGGTGACGAGCGCGATCCCGGACACCGTCGTCATCCCGCCGTGCCCGGCCTCCTCCAGCGAGCGCCCGGCGGCGGCGAGCGCCGCGCGGACGTCGTCCAGCCCGCGGCCGTCCCCCTCGTCGAGCTGCCGCAGCCGCGCCACGAGGTGCGCGCTGGCGACCTCGCCCGCGGCGTGCCCGCCGACGCCGTCCGCCACGGCGAACACCCGCCGGCCGGCGATGGCGTTGTCCTCGTTGACTTCCCGCACCACACCGGGATGCGTCGTGACGCCGGTGCGAATCACCACGCTCACCCGCTCCCCTCCGTTCGCCCGTTCGGACCTCTCATCGCTCGGCACCGGCGCGGCGTTAGGCGGAAAAGGGGACAAAAAATGGCCACGGAAAACCGGAAACGTCCGGCGCGGTCGCGGCGATGGTCCATGGCGGACGTGACACGGCTCACCCGCTCGCGGGCGTCCGAGGACTTGAACTTCACGTCGGCGTCAAATTTTAGCGTGGAGCCATGAAACGTCTGCTCGTCCTGGTCGCCACCCTGCTGGTCGTCTCGACGTCCGCTGCCACCGCCTCCGCCGGTCCCCACGCGCCCGTGAACCGCCCCGGCCCGCGGCTCTCGGTGCCGGTGGCCGACCTCCAGGCCGCCGTGAAGTGCTCGCCGTCGGCGTACGGGTCACACCGGGAAGTCGCCTTGTTCGTACCGGGAACGGGTGTCGGGCCCGACGAGGCGTTCTCCTGGAACTGGTTCCCCGCCCTCGACCGGATCGGCCACCCGTACTGCGCCGTGGCGCTGCCCGGCCGCTCGGTCGGCGACGTGCAGGTGTCGGCCGAGTACGTGGTGCACGCCATCAGGTACGCCCGCGCCGTCAGCCGCGGCAGGATCGCCGTCGTCGGCCACAGCCAGGGCGGCGTCAGCGCCCGGTTCGCGCTGCGGTTCTGGCCGGACACCCGCGCGATGGTCGCGGACTACGTCGGGCTCGCCGCGGTCAACCACGGCAGCGACCAGAACGACGTCCTGTACCCGGACGGCAACGGTCCGGCGTTCGCCCTGCAGCTGAAGACGACGGCGAAGTTCATCGAGGCCACCAACTCCCGGCAGGAGACCTTCGCCGGCATCTCCTACACCTCGCTGTCGACGACCCACGACCAGTTCGTCACCCCGGCCGGCACGACGGACGTGCACGGCCCCGCCGGCCGCGTCGCGAACATCTCGTTGCAGGACGTCTGCCCGCACAACGCGAGCGACCACATCACCATCGGCACCAGCGACGCCCTCGCGTACGCCCTCGCGATGAACGCCATCACGCGCCCCGGCCCGGCGAACCCGAGGGAGATCCCGGCTTCCCTGTGCTCGCAGCAGAACATGCCCGGCGTCGACCCGGACACGGTCGCCGACGACCTGACGGCGTTCCTCAAGAAGGCCACCGACGTGATCGCGGCCGCTCCGGTCTCCGCCACCGAACCGGCGCTGAAGCCGTACATGTTCGCTCGGAGCTAGGCTCGAAGCACGTTCAACGACTCGGGAGCAGCGGTGCGCATCGGTGACCTGTCGGCGCGAACGGGAGCGACCACTCGCGCGTTGCGGTACTACGAGGAGCAGGGCCTGCTGACCAGCACCCGCAGCGCGGGAGGCCACCGCCGCTTCACCGAGCAGGACGTCGACCGCGTGCGGTACCTGCAACGGCTCTACCTCGCGGGCCTGAGCAGCCAGACGATCCTCGCGCTGCTGCCCTGGTGCCTGAGCACTCCCACGCCGGACAACACCGATGCCGCCTTCGCGCGCATGACCGAGGAACGGGAGAAGCTCGACGCGCACATCGCCGAGCTCTCCCGCACCCGTGACTCGCTCGACGACCTGATCGCGGGCAACCGGGCCTTCCGCGCCTCGAAGGCGTGGTGACCTCTAGTCGGCGCGGGCCCGCGCCTTCACCTTGCCGGCGCCGATCACCGACGGGGGCAGGTTCTCGCCGGGTATCTCGAACAGGTCACCGCCCATGACGTAGCTGGCCGAGCGGTGTTCCTTGTCGTCCTCGCCCTTGCCGCCACCGGGGGCACCGCCCATCGGCGCGCCACCCATGCCGGCACCCGCGGCGGACGCGCCACCCGGTCCGGCCATGCCCATCGGCACGCCGCCGCGCACCTGGTTCTGCACACCGGCCGCGCCGCCGGACGTCATCGAGCCTGCTCCGCCGCCACCGGCACCGCCCCCGCCGGCTCCGCCTCCGCCGAAGGCGCCACCGGCACCACCGCCGCCCCCCGTGGAGGGGCTGAACGGCATGGGGCCGCCCTTCATGCCCGCGCCGCCGCCACCTCCCGCGCCACCTCCCGCGCCACCGCCAGCGCCACCACCGAAGCCACCCGTCCCGCCGGGACCGGTGTAACCGGGAGCGGTCGGGTCGAACTTCGGACTCTGCGGCGTGTACTGGCCGTTGGCGCCGCCCTTGTTCGCGGTGCCGCCCGTGGTGGGGCTGTACCCGCCCATCTGCGGCGTGTACGTGCTGCCACCACCGGCACCGCTGGTGAAGGTGCTGCCCGAGCTCGCGGCCGGCGAGTAGCTCGGCGCGGTCGGCGTGTACCCGGAAGTGGTGGTGGCGCCGGAGTTGTAGCTCGGCACCTGTGGCGTGTAGTTGCCGCCGCCCGCGGCACCACCTCCCGAGTACCCGGGAGCCGACGGCGAGTACGCGGCCGGCTGAGCGGCACCGGTTCCCCCGCCCGCACCGCCGTTGACGCCCGGCGGGGCGGAGACGGCACCGGCGCTCGCGGTCTGCGTGGACATGTACGCGTCCACACCACCGAGCGCGGGCGCCGCACCGGACGGCGCGACCGCCATCACCGGTTCCTCGACCTGGCCGGTCGTCGGGTTGAACGGCGGCGTGAACGTCGGCACGGACGAGTCGATCTGCCGCGAGCCGGCCTCCATCGCCGTCATCACCGACACCGCTTCGTCGTGCGCGGCGCGGGACACGACGTTCGCGAGGGCGATGTCCACAGTGGCCAGCACGAACGCGGGAGTCCCCGGCATCGCCAGCGCGGCAGCGGCTCTCTCCCAGTCGAACTCGACGGGAGCGGGCATCTGCGCGCGGGCGGACTCCATGACACGGCCCTGGTCGGCGACCTTGACGCCGACGCCGACCGCCGTCTTGGCGGTCTCGTCGACCCAGTCACCGAGCTTCTTCATCGCGTCCCGCGCGGCCTCCGCGGCCGCACCCGTCCACTTGGACTCCGACGCGGTGATCACCGAGTTGATGGTCCGCGACGCCTCGGTCAGCTCGGTGCCGTACCTGCTCCAGTCGGAGCTGATCTGACCGGCCTGACCGGGGTCGTTGTCGTTGTGCACCGCGGCGTACAGCTCCCGGTGCGACCGCGACGCCCAGTTCTGCGGGTCCGTGAGGACGGGGACGTTCTCGGTCTCGCCCCTCGAGTCGATGGCCACCGGTCAGCTCCCGCCCATGTGCTTCTTCAGTTCCGCCTGCTGTTCGTCGTCGAGACGCGTGAAGTTCTCGATCGCGGTCACGATCGAGTTCTTCGTCTGCTCCAGCACGGTCCGGTACGCCGTCATCACGCTGACGAACGAGTACTGCTCCCCCTCCGCGCGAAGGGTGAACTTGTCGCGCATCTTGTCCCCCACCGGGTTCGCCCCCAGCGGCGCGGGACGGGCGATGCTCGAGTTCGCGCGCTCGATCCACGAGTCGACCTGGTCGATCTGGGCCTGGAACTGCTTGCGCAACTCCTCCCCCGCGTCCGGGTCGAGCTGCACCTGACCCGAGGTGACGGTGTCCCTCAACGGGACAGCGTCGTTGTCACCGACGACGTACATGCGGCACCTTCCCCGTAGCCCTTGCGGCACAGCCACCTCGTGGCCGCCACCAGTCACACGGACGCGGGCGCGGGACGGTTCAACCGGATCAGAACACGGCCAGCGGGTTCACCGGCAGCCCGGTCGTGCCGAGGATGCGCGGAACCGCGGCCACGAACAGGAACGTGCACCGGCCCTGCTCCTCGCAGACCGCGACGAGCTCCTCGGCCTGGGCTCCGTCGACCAGCACGAGACCCAGCCGCAGGAGCCCCAGCCGGTGCAGCGCGCCCGGGACGTCGCCCTGGAGAGGCGGAGACGCGTCACCGATGTCGCCGGCGTAGAGGGAGATCCCGCACTCGTGCATCCACCGGACCGCGCCCGAGGTCATCCCCGGCAGCGCGCGGCCGTGGTCGGGTACGCGGTCCCAGCCCGCTCGCACCACCAGTGCGTCGCCCTGCTCCACCACGACGCCCGACCGTGCCGCCGCGGCCTCCAGGTCGTCC